>JAUYMQ010000267.1 GCA_030698575.1 Deltaproteobacteria bacterium | reverse complement strand
GCGCGTCGCCGGTCAACGGCGGCAAGCCGAGCGCCGAGCGCGTGAACTCGAAACCGTAGATGGTTTCTGCTTTGATGGCTCCCGCTTTGATGGGATCGGTCATTTCGCGTCCTTTACGATTGTCGCTCCACCGTCTCGTCCCAGTCGTAATCGGCCGGATCGACCTCGATCAGCGAGAGCGCCTTGGCGCGGTCGATCTTGTCGGCTGTCACCGCGCCGGCTCCAACCAGGATCGCCGCCGCTTTATCCCTGATCTCGGTCCCGGAATGCTTGATGTGATCCGTCAACAGCTTCTCAACCAGCGAGGTTAGCGAGCGTCGGTCGTTTGACGCAGCCTGTTCCGCCAAAGCCTTTAGCTTGGGATCGATCCGCAGATTGAGGGTCGCTGTCTTTGTCCGTGCGCGCATTGTATCGCATATGTAACGCTAAACGCCGTGCGATGCAAGCCCCGTCCGGCCGATTTCCACCGCCCTCGCAAACCGGGGGCGTTTTACCGAGAGGAACACAACAATGACGCGAATTCTCGCCGCCGTCCTGGCGGCTTTTTTGTGGCTCGGATCGGGCGCGGCGCAAGCCGCCGTGTGCATGTCGCGCGACGACATGACCGGATATCTGGCCTCCAAATTCAACGAGACGCAGCGCCACGTCGGCTTGGTCATGGGGCGTAGCATCATGGAAATCTGGCGCTCCGACAAGGGCACCTGGACCATCGTCATGACCAATGTGCGCGGCGTGTCCTGCATCGTCGGCGCAGGCGAGGGCTGGGAGAACATCCCGGCCAAGGTCGAGCTTCCGGGCGCGCCGTCATGAGCCGCGTGGATTACGATGTCGCGTTGGAGGTGGCGTCGCACGAGGCGGTGATCCGCCAAGCCTACAAGGACAGTGTGGGCAAGTGGACCTGGAGCGTCGGCCTGACCAGCGCGACGGGCCACAATGTCGAGCGCTATATCGACAATCCGCAGCCGCTTCAGCGCTGCCTCGATGTCTATGTCTGGGCGCTCGGAAACTATGCCCGGCAGGTGGACGAGGCGTTTGCAGGCCATACCCTGACCAAAGCTCAATATGCCGCTGCCTGCTCATTCCAGTGGAACACGGGCGCGATCAAGGTCGCGGCGTGGGTCAAGCACTTCAAGGCTGGCGACGTTGCCAAGGCTCGCAAGGCGTTCATGAACTATAGCAAGCCGCCGGAGATCAAGGGCCGGCGCGAGAAGGAGCGCGATCTATTCTTCGACGGCGTCTGGTCGAACGATGGAACGATGGTCGAGTACACTCGGCTCACGTCGCGCCACACCCCGGACTGGTCGAGCGCCAGGCGTATCGACGTGTCGAAGGAATTGCGCGCCGCGTTCGGCCATGCCGTTGTCGCCGATCATGCGCCGCTACCCGCCGCCAAGGTCGATCAACCGACGCTCTCGCCGCGCAAGGATGACTTGCCGCCGCCCACGCCCGTCCCACGCCCACCGCTCCCCTCGCCCCGGCAGACCGGCATCGCCGCCGCCATCGCCGCCGCGTTCGCTGCTGTCGGCGCGGCTGTCTATGGCTGGTTCGCCGGCCTCTGGCCATTCTGAAGAAGGAGACCGAAATGAGCATCCTCGGCGTTTTTCTAATCGTCCTCGTCCTGTTCCTTGTCTTCGTCGCGTGGCGCAATAATTGGGATTGGAGCGCGGTTTGGGCGGCACTAGCCGCCGCCGCCGCCGCCGCGTGGGAAATCCTCATGGGAGGTCTGCCAGCATGACCGAGACCGAAACAGCCCTTACAAAAGCGGTCAAGAAGGCCGCGCCATCCAAGGAGGAAGGCGAGCGCACTTCCGCCTCGATGGAGAAGGCCGTCCGCGAGGACCCTGTGCTGATGAACGAGCTCGGGCAGGAACCGCTTATCCAAAGCGGTGTCGTGTGGACTGGAGCCATCGGCGTCATTACTGCGCTCGGCACCATTCTCGTCCAAGTGGGCCGGCATGGCGATGACTTTGCACAATACGACTTTGAGCTCCTGATAGGGGCCATCACCTCCCTAAGCGCCGCTGTCGGTGTCCTCTACCGCCGGCTAATGCCAGGATTGAAACCGCTCTTCTGGAGGTGGACTTCGCCTGACGCCTAGTCTGATAACCATGCCCAGCTCTTGTGGCATTGGATCACGCAGATGCAAGTCGCGCTTACGCCAAACCGCATGGCGAGGTCCTTCTGTGACGCCGCCCCGCGCAGCGCGCGAATTTGTCGAACGTCAGTTTCTGTAAGCTTCGCTGAATGGTTTCGTTCGCCGAATTGGTGAGTATTATGATGTAGTCTGTCGGCCTGGTTTTCCGAAATGGAAGCCCATCGCAAATGATGTGGGGAGACGCAATCTTTACGGCCGCAAAAATGTGCCGCTTGGGAGTTGGGTGTTGGTGGTGGCCCATGAACGCGTTCACAAACGACGCGATGGGCCAATAGGTTTTGGCCATCGATCTGGATTTGAGCGTATCCGTGGCTCCCCTTGGAGAAGGGCCATATCAGGCACTGGGCCCCTTTATATGGAAGGACGACATCGTGGAAGAACTGACGCGCTGGCCTGTCGCTGTACGGCTCTACAAGCGGGCTACCATGTTTGCGCCATCGCTGATAGTGAGTGTTGCACCAGTCTCGTGCCAAGTGTGGCTTGCTGCATCCCTCGATGGTGCATAGTCTGATCTCAGCCATTGAAGCCTCCGATGCTTCGGTGGTCAGAGCGCGCCGTGATGTTCAAGCATCCGGCGCGTTCGCCATTCTAGCGCAAGGCCGTCAGAAACGCACGGAGAAAGACATGATCTGGCAGTTTCTTGCCACTCTCCGTCGGTGACCTCTACATCGCGCTACTGATCGGCCTCGCGGGGCCGTTCATTCCGCTGTTTGTGCTGCTGAAGGTGATCTGGATATTGATTGCGGTTCATTCCGACAAAGTCATTTGGAAGGGAAGGCGATGATGGCCTGGATTGGTGCACTTCTCATCGTTGGCGGCTTCGTGGCCCTCATGTATGCCAGCAACGTAGCCGTTGAGCGGAAGAAGGGCTTTTGGGACCAGCGGACTCCGCTCTATCTGGCCGTCGCCCTCGTGGGCTTCGGGCTGCTGTTCCTG
>JAUYMQ010000254.1 GCA_030698575.1 Deltaproteobacteria bacterium | reverse complement strand
CCGATACACCCAGCCGCGCCCCCTGGAGTTGATAGAGAGCGAGATCCTCGGGATCGAGCTGGAGATCATGAGGATGCTGGAATAGGTTACGGGGGGGCGGGCGTGATCACGAAACGTCGTCACTTGCGGAGATGTGCCGACGATCTCCGCGACTTGTGCCCCGTCAGGCCCGAGGACGATGCGTCGGGACCTGTGCGTAACCCCCGACGGCTTGCGTCGTACAGTACGTAGGGGTGTGACGCAAAATACTCTGGCTACCATGATGAGTGCCGACTTTCCGGGTTGACGGGGGGGCCGCAGTTCACTCAAAATGTCGGCATGGTAGACGTTCGTGCCGACAAATCGGGCCACGGAGCCCGGGCTGCCGACCCTGCGGAGGTTCTCCGCGCGGGCCGCCTCGGCGCCTTCTTCCGCCCCAGCCAGGTGGCGGACGCCGGTATCACCCGTGAGCAGCTCCGGACGCTCGCCCGGCGCGGTACGGTCGAGCGCGTCGGCCGCGGGCTCTACAGAATGGCCGTCGCGGAGCCGACCGAGCACTACTCGCTCGCGATGGCCTGCGCGCGGGTCCCGAACAGCGTCGTCTGTCTGCTCTCGGCGCTTCGAGTCCACGGCATCGGCACCCAGGCGCCGGCGGCGGTTTGGCTCGCCATTCCACACAAGGCGCGGGTACCGCGCCTCCCCGAGCTGCGGCTGCGCATAGTGCGCTTCAGCGGGCCTGCCTGGACCTTCGGCGTGCAGGAGACGACGTTCGAGGGGGTGCCGGCACGGATCACCTCGCCCGCGCGCACCGTGGCGGACTGCTTCCGCTTCGAGCGCCTCGTGGGTCCCGAAGCGGCAATGGAGGCGCTGCAGGACGGCTTCCGCCAGCGCAAGCTGACCGTCGCCGAGCTCTCGCGCGTGGCGGAGGTCCTCCCGTCGCGCCGCCTCAGCGCCGCCCTCGATGCGAGGTTGATATGAGCCCCGACGTGGCGGCATCGATCAGGGCCCGCCTTCTGAACCAGGCGAAGACGCGCGGGGAGGAGTTCGAGCGAACCCTGACGCGCTTCGCCGCCGAGCGGTTGCTCTTCCGCCTCGGTGCGTCCGCAGCGCGAGATCGATGCATCCTCAAGGGAGCCAGCCTCCTTGCGGTGTGGCTGCCGGATCCCTACCGCGCGACGCGCGACGTCGACGTGCTGGCTTCCGGACCCACGGACGACGCCGCGATCCGATCCCTGATCGCGGAGATCTGCGCCGTGGCCTGTCCCGAGGACGGGCTCCGCTTCGACCTCTCCGAGCTGGTCGTGGAGGCGATCCGAGCGGAGGAGGAGTACTCCGGGAAGCGTGCTCGCTTCCGCGCGTGGCTTGGCAACGCGCGGATCCGGGTGCAGCTCGATCTCGGCTTCGGCGACGCGCTGGCCGCGCAGCCCGAGGAGATCGAGTATCCGACCATGCTGGAGACGTTGCCGATGCCACGGCTGCGGGCCTACCCGCGAGAGACGACCGTGGCCGAGAAGTTCGAGGCGATGGTCAAACTGGACACGCGCAACAGCCGGATGAAGGACTTCCATGACCTCTGGGCGCTCGCAGGCGCGTTCGCGTTCGACGGTTCGACCCTCCGGAAAGCGGTCACCGCCTGCTTCGAGCGTCGGGCGACCCGGTGGACGGCCGAAGCGCCGCGCGGCCTGACTACGGCCTTCTACCAGATGCCCGACATCGAGACCCGCTGGAGACGCTACCTCACGGCGGGCGCCGTGCTCACTCCGCCGCCGGCACAGTTCGAGGTCATCGGCGAACGGGTCATTCGCTTCCTCGGCCCCGTGCGCGAGAGCATCGTTGCGGGTGAGCCATTCGCGAGCATCTGGCCCGCCGGGGGGCCGTGGCAGGCGAGCGAGGAACCCGCACGATGAAGCGCGAATCCCGGCTGCTCTTCACGAAGGCGGTCGACTCGCTCGTCCTCAGCATCGAGCACTACAAACGGCCCTGGGACCGGGGACGTGTCGATGCCGTTCTGATCCTGCTGGATCACGCCTTCGAGATGCGGCTCAAGGCGGCGATCCTGCATCGGGGAGGCGCGATCCGGAAGCCGCGCGAGAAACAGACGCTCGGGTTCGATGAGTGCCTGCGCAAGGCGCTCAGCGACGGCTCCGTCCAGTTCCTGAAGCAGGAGCAGGTCCTTCAACTGCAAGCGCTCAACACGCTGCGCGACGCTGCCCAGCACCACCTAGTCGACCTCTCGGAGCAGCATCTCTACATCCACGCCCAGGCCGGACTGACGTTGTTCCGGGACGTCGTCCGGGCCGTGTTCGACCAGGACCTCAAGGTTCATCTTCCATCTCGAGTCCTGCCGCTGTCGACCAGTCCGCCCACGGACCTTGCCACGCTTTTCGAGCAAGAGGCCAAGGAAGTGCAGCGGCTCCTGACGCCCGGCAGGCGACGGAAGGTGGAGGCTGCCGCCAAGCTCCGCGCGCTCGCGATCGTGGACGGCGCCATGCGTGGGGACCGGCTTCAACCGACCGATGGCGAACTCCGCAAGCTCGGCGATTCCATTAGCAAGGGCAGGCAGTGGGGCGATGTCGTCCCCGGTGTTGCCGCGATCGAACTCACCGCCACGGGGACCGGCCCTTCCCTCGACCTCCGGATCTCGAAAAAGGAAGGGATCCCGATCCAACTCGTTCCGGAAGGGACTCCGGGAGCCAGCGTCGTGGCCGTTCACAAGGTGGACTCGCTCGGCTTCTACAACCTCGGCCGCGACCAGCTCGCCACGCACCTCGGACTGTCGGGACCCAAGACCACGGCTCTGATCCGGCACCTGAAGCTTCAGGACGACGCGGACTGCTATCGCCGCATCACCATCGGCAAGACGTCCTTCGATCGCTACTCGCAGAAGGCGATCGAACGCATGCGCGAGGCGCTGAAGACGGCGAACATGGATCAGGTCTGGTCCGAGTACCAGAGCAGACAGCGCCAGAGGGCAACAGCGTGAAGGAATGCGCGCAGCCTCTGCCGCCCGCGCGTCCGCGGTTCAAGCCGTACCCGGCCTACAAGGACTCCGGCGTCGAGTGGCTGGGAGAGATTCCGGCGCATTGGGAGGTGCGGCGGCTGAAGCACCTAGCCTTGCTGAATCCTGAGTCGCTCGGCGAGGACAGCGATCCCAGTCTGGACATGATCTACGTGGACATCGGCGGCGTGGACAGCCTCGGTCGCATTTTCCAGCGAGAGTCACTCACATTTGCCACGGCTCCTTCGCGGGCGCGGCGACTCGTGCGCGACGGCGACGTCATCGTGTCGACCGTGCGCACGTACCTGCGCGCGATCGCCCCAATCAACGATCCTGAGTCGACTCTGGTTGTGTCCACGGGCTTCGCGGTAGTGCGACCTGCTGACGACCTCAGTACTGGCTACGCTGCTTACGCCCTTCGCGCGCCCTACTTTGTTGAGCGCGTCGTGGCGAACTCGAAAGGCGTGAGCTTCCCCGCCATCAATGAGAGCGAGATGGCCACGTACGCCATCGCTGCACCGCCGCCCGAGGAACAACACGCCATCGCGGCGTTCCTCGACCGGGAGGCGGCGAGAATCGATGCGCTGGTGGCGAAGAAGGAGCGGCTGATCGAGCTGCTCCAGGAGAAGCGCACCGCCCTCATCACCCGGGCCGTCACCAAGGGCCTCGACCCGAACGTCCACATGAAGGACTCCGGCGTCGAGTGGCTGGGAGAGATTCCGGCACACTGGGAGGTGAAGCGGCTGAAGCACCTTTTGAGGCCCCAGAAAGGGGCAATCAAGACCGGGCCTTTTGGCAGCCAGCTTCAGAGCGTTGAAATGTTGGCGGGGGATATTAAGGTCTACAACCAGCGCAGCGTCCTCGACCGGGACTTCGCTTCAGGAGATAACTACATCTCCCTCGAGAAGTTCGACGAACTCCGCTCCTTCGAGACGTTTCCTGGCGACCTGCTGATTACCACGCGAGGATCAATCGGACGGTGTGCAGTTCTGCCGGCAGATGCAGAACGAGGCATCCTTCATCCCTGCGTGATGAGAATACAGGCTGACCAGCGGAGGATATCGACCCGCTTCCTTGAGAGTCTTATACAAGACTGCGGGATCGTATTGGAGCAGCTCCGTCTGAGGAGTAATGCCACGACGATAGACGTCATCTATTCGGAGTCGCTGAAAGAGGTGTCGATCGTCGTTCCTCCCGTGAAGGACCAAGACGCTATTGGTGCGTTCCTCGACCGGGAGACGACGAGGATCGATGCGCTGGTGGCCCAGGTCCGCGACGCCCTCGACCGGCTCACGGAGCTGCGCACCGCTCTCATCTCCGCCGCGGTGACTGG
>JAUYMQ010000242.1 GCA_030698575.1 Deltaproteobacteria bacterium | reverse complement strand
CCGCGCGCGGCAGCCCTTCCACCCTCTCGCCAAAACGACCCCAACGCCTGTAAGATGAGGGCCTCGCCGGGCCGGCGGCGCCGTTTCGCGCCGGCGACATTCGCCATTCATCCTTCGAGGGGTTCCAAATGTCCGACGTTTACAGAATATTCGGCAGCGAGCTGTCGCCCTACTCCATCAAGGTCCGATCCTACTTCCGCTACAAGCAGATCCCGCACGAGTGGATCATCCGGAGCCCGGCCAACGAGGAGGAGTTCGGGAAGCACGCCAAGCTGCCTCTCGTGCCGCTCGTGGTGACGCCCGAAGGGAAGGGAATTCAGGATTCAACGCCGATCATCGATCATTTCGAGGCGCTGAATCCAGAGCCATCCATTCATCCCGCCGATCCCGCGCTGGCCTTCATCTCCGTCCTCATCGAGGAATACAGCGACGAGTGGGGGAACAAGCCCATGTTCCACTACCGCTGGTTCTACGAGCCGGATCAAGATTCCGCCGCGGAGCGAATCGCGAGGAGTTTCATGGCGGGGGCGGAGGAAGAGCAGATCAAGATGGGAATCGGAATGATCAAGCAGCGCATGATCCCGCGGCTGTCCTTCGTGGGGAGTTCTCCCGAGACGAAAGCGGCCATCGAGGCCAGCCTGGCGCGCCAGCTCTCGATACTGGAGAAGCACCTGCAGGGGCGGAAGTATCTCTTCGGGGGACGGCCGGCATTCGGCGATTTCGGCCTCTACGCCCAGCTCTACCAGTGCGCCTCCGATCCCACTCCCGGCGCAATCATGCGCGAGTCCGCGCCGGCGGTCCTCGCCTGGACGCAGCGCATGCTCGACCCCTCCGCCGAGGGACCCTTCGAATCGTGGGAGACAATCGGGCCGACGCTCGCGCCGCTGCTTCGCGAGGAGGTGGCCAGCGTGTTCTTTCCCTGGACCATCGCCAACGCGAAGGCGCTGGCCGCGGGTGAGAAGAGTTTCAGCACGAAGCTCGACGGGAACCCCTACTCGCAGGACACGCAGAAGTACCACGCCAAGTCGCTCGCCGCGCTGCGCGCGCGCTACGCCGCGGTCGGCGACCGCGGCGCGCTTGACAAGATTCTTCAGGAAGCCGGCTGCCTGTCCTACCTGTCGGCGGGGGCGGCCTGAGCCGGCACGGTCCCGCGCAGTGACGACAGTCGCGCCGACCGCGCACACGAGGTTCGCATGAAACGAAGCGAGGGCCGAGTTCTGACGACCCACGCGGGAAGCCTCCCGAGGCCGAAGCCCCTGGTGGACCTGCTCGTCAGGATGAGCAAGCGCGAGCCCGTCGACGAGGCCGCGTACGACGTCCAGGTGGAGGAAGCCACCCGCCAGGCGGTGTCGCGCCAGATCGAAGCCGGGATCGACGTCGGAAATGACGGAGAGCAGGGGCGCGAGAGCTTCTTCACCTACGTGCAGCACCGGATGAGCGGCTTCTCGGGAACGAGCGAACGCCCCGTCATGCGCGACATCCTCCACTTCCCGAGCTTCCTCGAGCTACGGCTTCCAGAGTTCTCGAAGACAATGGTGGATCTGCTGCATGGGCCCCAGGCGACGGGGCCGGTCGCATACACCGATGCAGCGCCCATCGAACGGGAATGCGATCGCGTTCTCGCGATCCTCAACAGGGCGGAGCCGGGTTTCGCCGAGCCCTTCATGACCGCCCCTTCCCCGGGAATCGTCGCTGCGGCCATGACCAATGCGCACTACGATCGGTTCGACGATTACCTCTTCGCGCTTGCCGACGCGCTGCGGGTGGAGTACGAGCACATCGTCTCGCGGGGGATCCTGCTCCAGCTCGACTGCCCCGATCTGGCCATGGAACGGCACACCCTGTTCGCCGACAAGCCGCTTGGCGAATTCATCGCCTTCGTCGAACTGGTCATCGAGGCCATCAACCGCGCGCTGGAGAAGATTCCGCCCGAGCGCGTTCGCATGCACGTCTGCTGGGGAAACTACGAGGCGCCGCACCACCTCGACGTGCCGCTCCAGGAGATCCTTCCGAGCCTCTACGGCGCTCGCGTCGGCGCCATCATGCTCTCGATGGCCAACCCGCGCCACGAGCACGAGTACCGCTGCTTCGAGAAAACGCCGCTGCCGGGTGACATGGCCCTCGTCGCAGGGGTCATCGACACCACGACGAACTACGTCGAGCACCCGGAGGTGGTGGCGGACCGCATCGAGCGCGCGGCGCACGCTGTGGGCGATCCGACGCGCGTGCTCGCCGGCACCGACTGCGGCTTCGCGACGGCGGCGGGGCTCGGCGAGGTGGCTGAGGAGGTTGTCTGGGCGAAGCTGCGGGCGCTTCGCGAGGGAGCGGACATCGCGAGCAAGCGACTCTTCCCGGGATGAGACCCATGCGCAGGACTCAACATTGAACTGCCCCGCCTGCCGGCACGAGAACCGCCCGTCGGCGAGATTCTGCGACGGCTGCGGCGAAAACCTGGGCGAAAACCTGGGACAGTCCCAAACTGCGGGACAGTCCCGGTTTTCGCCGCGCGACTACACGCCCCGGCACCTTGAGCGTGTCACGCCCCGTGTACTCTGCCTCGAACGGTCCGAAACGATTTCCTGCCGCGTCCGTCACGAGCGCCATGCGGTGGCTTCTTTCCCGCGCGAGTTATGACACCCTCCGTAGCGG
>JAUYMQ010000475.1 GCA_030698575.1 Deltaproteobacteria bacterium | reverse complement strand
CAAGCGGATGCGGGCCCGGATTGCGCAGCTCGAGGCGGTGCGTTAGCGGTGCGCTCCGGGGGGGGAGGCCGCCGAGCGGGCGCTGCCCTCGCCGGGATCCGGCGCGGATCGTCGGTACACGGCGCGCCTCCCCGACCAGGGCTCGAGCCCCGCAACTTCTGCGGGCAGCGATTCGAGGCTCCCGATCACGAGCGCCCCGCCCGGGCAGAGGCGCTCGATGACCCTGCCCAGGATTTCCCGCTGAAGCGCAGCCTCGAAGTACGTGAACGCGAGGTTGCGGCAGAAGACGAGATGGAAGGGGCCCGGCGGCATGGTGAGCCGCACGTCCTGCTGGAAGAGCTCGACGCCTTCCCGGTATTCCGGCTTTAGGCACAACCCCTGTGGCGAGGGGGTGAACGCCCGGGCCAGGAGATCGGCCGGCAGGTCCTTGAGGCTGCCCCGACCGTAGCAGCCTCGCCGCGCGCGCTCGAGCGCGTGGGTGTCCACGTCCGTGGCCAGCACACGGAGCCCGAGACCGGGGAAGCGCGGCGCGATCCGGATCCGCCAGAGGATCGACAGCGTGTAGGGCTCCTCGCCGGAGGCACAACCGATGCTCCAGCACTGGAGCCGCTGCTCGTGTCTGGCCGAGGCGATCTCGGCAAGCCTGGGCAGCACCTCCTCTTCGAGCGATGCGAAAACCGCCCGGTCCCGAAAGAAGCGCGAGATGGGAATCCGGCAGCACGCATCGAGCGCCCTCCATTCCTCCGCGTCGCGCTCGAGGTAGCGGCGGTACTCGGACACGTCCGCCAGGCCGAGCTGCCTGAGCCGGCGGTCGATGCACTTGTACACCCGCCTCCGGACCTTCCGGAAGCCCGGCCATCGGAGGCGGAGCCTCGGGAGGCACCACTGGAGGAACTGGACGCCGTCGGGGTCTTTCATGGCCGCGCCTTGACCCTGCGCGTCGTTCAGACTAACCTGACGGCATCGCGTGCGCCAACGATCCCGGGAGAGGCCGATGCCCCGCCGAGCCATGTACCACGTCGCTCTCGACGACGAGAAGATCCAGGGAGCGCGCTTCGTGCTGCTCCCCGGCGATCCCTTCCGGTCGAGACTGATCGCGGAGCGCATTGGATCGGTCTACGGCGCGCCGGTCCCTGACGGCCCGCTCGCGCACAACCGCGAATACTGCACGTATCTGATGGATATCCGCGGGCGCAAGGTCCTCGTCACGTCGACGGGGATCGGTGGACCCTCGACATCCATCGCCGTCGACGAGCTCGCGCAGCTCGGCGTCCACACCTTCATCCGCGTCGGGACAACCGGGGTTATCCAGGATTCGATCGCGATCGGCGATGTCGTGGTCACCACGGGCTCCGTCCGCCTCGACGGCGCATCGGCCGATTACGCCCCGGTCGAGTATCCCGCCGTCGCGCACCCGGAGGTGATGCTCGCTCTCGTCAGGGCCGCCAAGAGTCTCGCCGGCACCCTCGGCTGCCGCTATCACGTGGGCGTGACAGCGTCGACCGATACTTTCTATCAAGGCCAGGAGCGAGTGGATGCCTGCTCCCGCTACATCCCGAGGCGCCTACGCGGGATGACCGAGGAGTGGCGACGCCTTCACGTCCTCAACGTCGAGATGGAATCGTCGACCCTCTTGACCATGTGTGGCGCGTTGGGTCTGAGAGGCGGCTGCGTCACCGGGGTCATCAACACGCGGGCGACCGATCGCGTCGGCGAGCCGATCACGGCCGAGCATCTGCGTCTGGGCGAAGCGCACGCGGTCATGATCGGCATCAAGGCGATCGAGATCCTGATCACCAATGCGATGCCGCTCTAGCGACCGCCGGACGGTCCTCGAGTCGGGCGTCTCTTCCGGGCGGAACCCCGAATGGCGCGCAAGCCCGTAGTCCTCGTGACGGGCGCGAGCGGGGAGATGGGACACGGCCTGATCCGTCGCCTCGCGGAGCTCGGCACCTTCGACGTCCTCGCGCTCGACATCCGGGCCCTCGATCCGGAGCTGGTGGCGTGCTGCGCCGCGAGCCGGGTCGGCGACGTGCTCGACCGTTACCTGCTCGACCGGTTGATGAGCGAGTTCGAGATATCCGTCGTGTTCCATCTGGCCGCGCTCCTGTCGACCCGGGCGGAGTACGTACCCGAAACGGCTCACGAGGTGAATGTGCAGGGCACGCTGAACTTCCTCCGTCTGGCAGTCGAGGAAGGGCGGTCCCTCGGCCGGCCGGTCAGGTTTCTCTTCCCGAGCTCCATCGCCGTGTACGGCCTTCCCAGCCTTGCCGCGAAGCAGGCGGCGGGCAAAGTCGGCGAGGACGAATGGCTGGCGCCGGTAACCATGTACGGCTGCAACAAGCTCTACTGCGAGCACCTCGGCCGCTACTTCGCCCGCCACTACCGCCAGTTGGCCGGGCCGGGCGAGCCCGGCCGGGTCGATTTCCGGGCCATCCGTTTCCCGGGGCTGATCTCGGCCTTCACGGTGCCCAGCGGCGGAACGAGCGACTACGCCCCGGAGATGATCCACGCGGCCGCTCGAGGGCGCCCCTACGCCTGCTTCGTCCGCGAGGACACGCGCATCCCCTTCATGGCCATGCCGGACGCCATCGAGGCGCTCTTGGCCCTCCTCAACGCGTCCGCCGAGTCTCTGACCGCCTCCGTGTACAACGTCTCGGCCTTCAG
>JAUYMQ010000238.1 GCA_030698575.1 Deltaproteobacteria bacterium | reverse complement strand
CGAGCAGATCCAGGACGTGGTCGCCTTCGTTCGCTCTCTGGCGGTCCCGCCCTACCAGGGTCAGTACTCGCGAACTGGAACCGTAGAAATGGAATGAGGCTCCGGAGATTTCTCCGGAGCCTCGTTTTTATTACGCAGCCGGAGCGCGGGCCCTGTCCCCTGGCCGCGCCTGTCAGCCGATCGTCGAGCCGCCGTCCACGACCATGATGTGGCCCGTCACGTAGCCGGATGCGTCGGACGCCAGATAGAGCGCCGCCCCGGCGATCTCATCAGGCTGGCCGTGCCTGCCCAGGGGGATCATCTTGAGCGCCTCCTGGTAGATCTCGGGGGTGTTGATCAGCGCGCTCGCGAAGGCCGTCTCGATGAGCCCCGGCGCGATGCAGTTCACCCGGACCCCGCTCGAGGCCAGCTCCTTGGCGAAGGATCTGGTCAGGTGGATGACCGCCGCCTTGCTGACGCCGTAAGCCCCGATGAGCGCAGGGGGACGGATGCCGCCCGTGCTCGCGACATTGATGATCGCCCCTGAGCCCTGTTCCATCATGATGCGACCGGCAGCCCGGCTCGCCGCGAAGACCCCCCTCAGGTTGATCTCCATGATCTTGTCCCACACGGCGTCCTCGGTGTTCACGAGGGCGCCCATCGCGGGATTCGTGGCAGCGTTGTTCACGAGCACGTCCACGCGGCCCCAGGCCTTTTTCACCTCGCTGAGCAGGTTCTCGATCTGCTCCGTCTTCCCGACATGACAGGGCACGACCATGCTCCGGGCGCCGCGCTCCTCAATCTCCTTGGCGACGGCCTCGCAGGCCTCGCGCTTGCGGCTCGACACCACGACGTCGGCGCCGGCCTCGGCGAAAGCGAGTGCGATCGAGCGCCCGATGCCGCGGCTCGACCCGGTGACGATGGCGACTTTCTCCTTCAGTGAGAATGCATCGAAGATGGACATTGTTCCCGGCTCCTCATGATTCATATGCGGGCGCGCGCTGGCGCGCCGCCGCTGGAAAGTTTCGGCTGATCTGCGCGGGCATGATGGCACAGCGACTCCGGCGGAGGCAAACGCGGCCGGCAGGCGTCCGCCGGAGAAAACGCAGCCCCGCCGGGATCATTTTTTCCTTGTGCCCGGCGGCGCTGCGGCGTGAGAATGACGCTGCGTGAAAAGGGGGGTGCCAATGAAAGCTTCCGTGAAAGGCCAGTCGCTCCTGTTCTGGAATCCGTTCCTGCTCTGGGAGACCGCGCCGGCGGCCCTGGAGCCCGACCGCGAGGGCGGGGCGTGTAGCCAGACACTCGAGAGCGCGCTCCCGGCAGCAGTGGAGGCGGCCGGCGAGGAAGACGCCGAAATGGCGCCCTCCGGATTCACGCACTGGTTCTGAGAGGAGCCCGGGCCGGCCTTCCCCCGTCCAGACCGGGCACGGCCGCTTAACAGGCACGCAAACATGCCAGGCAAACAAAAGGCAGGTTCCGAGGAACCTGCCTTTCATTTACCTGTTCATGCAGAGCGTTGTTCACGAAGCACGAATAAAGTGATGTAACTCTTGCGAACTCAGGACGTCGCGTCGCGATGACGCCCCTGGATCGCCGCACGCGCCGTCGCGAGGCCACGAACCAGACCGCTGACGAAGCCGCCGCGGACGGGCGCGCCCGCGCTGGCCCAGAGCTGCGCCATGGCCGGCGATGCGAGGCGCGAGGGGGTCTCCTCGTTCATGAGCGGCGTGACGGCCAGCACGACGAAAGCTGCCCCGAAGACGATGGCGGCGCTGATTCCGAGCGCCAGGAGCGCGATGATGACGATTTCAAACATGACAGACCTCCCTGGGGGTTTCTCCCAAAATCACCCGACCGGCGCCTAGACCGCCTCCATGGCGGAAGCAGGCGAGGGGAGCCGGCGATGGAGCGAAGAGATCGAAGCGGCGACCAGCGCGCCGTCCTCGGCCGCGAGACCCCTCGGCGAAGCCGTGGTCCCCGCGAGATCCATGGTGCCCGCCCGAAGGGGCGCGGGCTCGTCGACGGAACGAGCAGCCAGAACGAGCATGACGGCCGCGAAAAGACCGACGAGACCCGTACCCAGAGCGGCAAGCCCGATGAGAATTGACTCCATCCTGATCTCCTCCCTTGACGTATCACCCGTTACGAATGCTTCACCCTGATGAGTACGTGGCTCGAAACCGCCATAGGTGTCAGGTGCGGGGGCGACTTTTTTACGATTTTCGCAATCCCCCAGTTCCTCTGACTTTATCGGCCCTTCCGGGCCCCCCTTGAGGCCTATTTCCCCTGTGAAATAAGCCCCAGGCCGCCCGCGGGGAGGGCCCGGCCCCCAAAGCGAAAGGCAGGCCCCGAGGAGCCTGCCAATCGCTTTGACGGACCTGTTCGTGGATCACAGGGAAGATCTGCGGGGGTCCGCACTCCCTCGAATAGCAAGAATCCTTCCATCTTTCCCGTTAGGTGGCGGGGCGGGCCCGGAAGTGGCAAGGAAACATCGCAGGCTGCAGAAATGCCAGGCGTGGCGGGCGCTTCGCGTTGACGATGGGGGGCAAATTCTCTAGTCTCAGCACGGTCGCGGGAGTCGAGGCCCGCATCCCCCCTCCCTCGGGCCGGGCGCATGCCGTGCGCCCCCGGTCCCCTGGCGCGAGGGCCGCCCGAGGGCCCCTGTTCCGGGGCCAAAGCTCACTGCGAGAGTGGTGGAACTGGCAGACACGCGAGACTTAGGATCTCGTGCCGAAAGGCGTGGGGGTTCGACTCCCCCCTCTCGCACCACCTGAAACGCCCACCTTTCACCTGGCACCCGACCGAGGGGCGCGGAGCCTCGAGCCCGCCGGCCCCCTTGCGGCCTCCGGCCCGGCGGAGAAGCGAGTGCCGAGAAGCGAGTGCAATGAAGGCAACCATCGAGAATCTGGGCCCCTGGGAGCGCAAGATTGCCGTCGAGATCCCCGCCGACGAGGTGTCGGAAACGGTCGAGCGGACCTACCGCGAACTGGCCAAGGGGGTCCGGGTGCGGGGCTTCCGCAAAGGGAAAGTTCCGCGCACCGTCATGACTCGCATGTATGGCGATCAGGTGCGCAACGAGGTCATCCAGGCGCTCATCAACCGCACCTACGGCGAGACCCTTCGCACCCATCAGCTCGAGCCCGTGTCGGAGCCCGTCATCGAGCCCGAGAAGCTCGCCGAAGGGCAGCCCTGGCGCTACACCGCGCGGCTGGAGGTGAGGCCGGAGGTCAAGGTGCAGAAGTGGGAGAAGCTCGCCCTCGCCCAAACGGAGGCCGTGGTTGATGATGCCGCCGTGAAGGAGCGGCTCGAGCGGCTGGCCGGCATGCACGCGCAGCTCGTGGTCGAGGAGGGCGCCACGCGCCTCGCCCGCGGCCACTTCGCGGTGATTGACTACGAGGGCTCCGTGGAGGGGACTCCCTTCGAGGGAGGCGCCGGCAAGGAGGTCACGATCGAGATCGGCTCGGGCCGTTTCATCCCCGGCTTCGAGGATCAGCTGGAAGGGATGGCGGCCGGAGAGGCGCGCGAGGTGACCGTAACCTTCCCGGAGGACTACGGGAAATCGGAGCTGGCCGGAAAGCCAGCGCTGTTTCAGGTCACGCTCAAGGAGATCAAGAAGAAGGTCGTCCCGGCGATTGACGACGAGTTCGCGAAGGACACAGGTGAGTTCGAGAACCTCGAGGCTCTGCGCGCGAAGGTCAGTGAGGACATCCAGCGTGAGCTCGACGAGGAGTCGCGCCGCACCCTGCGCGAGCAGGCGAAAGGGCAGCTCGTGGCCGAGAACCCGGTCGAAGCGCCCCCCGCGATGGTCGAGCGGGAGTTCCGCTCGGCCGTCGAAAGCACGAGGCAGCGGTTATCGACGCAGGGCGTCGATCCTGAGCGCCTCGGCCTCACGCCCGAAGCGCTCGAGCGCGAATGGCGGCCGCGGGCGGAACTGGACGTGAAAGCCTCGCTCATTCTCGATCAGATCGCGCGGGATCGGGGTTTCGAGGTGACCGCGGAGGATATCGACGCTTTCCTGGAGCCGATGGCGCGCGAGGCGAAGCAGCGGGTTTCGACGCTCCGCGCCGCGTATGAGGAACGCGGGCTTCTGCCCGTTCTCGAGCGCCGGATCAAGGACGAAAAGGCTCTTGATCTGGTGCTTGAAAAAGCTACTATACAAAAGGAAAAAAGCGCATCGGATCGGGAGAAATGATACGCTTGTCCGCTGCGGAAGGCGCATCCCCCCGTCGCCGTCCCTCCGCCATGACTGGACGGGGAAGGGGTGGAACCTGATGAAAAGCTCGCTGATCCCGATGGTCGTCGAACAGAATCACCGGGGCGAGCGGGCTTACGATATCTACTCCCGCCTCCTGAAAGACCGGATCATCTTCATCGGCTCCGCGATCGACGACGATGTGGCGAATGTCGTTATCGCCCAGTTCCTCTTCCTCGAATCAGACGATCCCGACAAGGACATTCACCTGTACATCAATAGCCCGGGCGGGCTCGTCACCGCTGGGCTCGCGATCTACGACACCATGCAGTAC
>JAUYMQ010000231.1 GCA_030698575.1 Deltaproteobacteria bacterium | reverse complement strand
GCGCTCCTCATTCACGATTTCTATCTCGGCCTCCTCGCGATCCAGGAGAGGCAAGATGACGATGCAGGCGATGTAGATAAGCGCTCCCAGCGCGTATATGCCCAGAAAGACGGCGAACTCCTTGAGCGTGGGTATGTATTGCGTAAGCGGGTAGGGAAGGTAAGAGTGATCCATGAGAGAGGGCACGACGATGTTCCACCGCCCGGCCAGGATCCCCGCGGCCACGAGAAGCGCTGCAATGCCAATTCGCACGTCTTCACCGACGCTGGCTCGGGCGCAGAATGAAAGAAGTCCGAGCCCCGTAAGCCCCATGATGGTGTATACCGCCCAGACCTGGAGGCCCGGCCAGAGCGGCTTGTAGGGTATCGGGAAGTCGAGCCACGTCGCGAGGCCGACCAACACGTGGAGCAAGATAATTCCCGTGAGCCAGATCGTGCGCTGCGAGACGCCGTACAGAATCACCGTCAGAAGGAGAATCGGGAAGATCAAGCCGAGGACCAGGTGACCCCAGAACACCGGAGCATAGAGGCCGAACATCATGGCACGATAGACATCCAGCCGGGCGGGCTCCGCACTGTACAGAACCGTGACCATCTCCACGAAAAGGAAGTAGCCCAGCACGGGGAGCAGGAAGAGCACGATCTTCCCGAGCTTGCGGACGAGTTCGTGCTCGATGGCTATCCCGACGATCCTTTTCGTCGCGACCAGGGAAACCGTCAGAACCGCCAGCCCTGAGACGACGGCGAACACGATGAAGAGCGGCGCCATCATCCCCCCGAACCAGCCGGGCTGCGCCTTCTGGAGTCCGAAGAGCCAGGCGCTGACCGTTTGCACCGCCACCTCGGTGAAAAGAACCGCCACGGCCAGCATGCGCAGAAGCCGCTGATCGCGCCGCCGCGCTTCCACGGACAGATCGGTGTACCCCAGCGTGAGCAGGCGATACAGCCACGCGTGCTGGGGCTTCGCGTGCATGACGCGGGCGAGGTCCGCGCGCGTCCCCAGATAGGCATAAGTGAGGCTAATGAACATGTACAGGGTGATGTTCACCATGTCCCAGAAGATCGGCGAGGTCGGGTGGGGGTAGCGCAGGATGTAGAACATGCGCGTCGGCCAGCAGAGGTTGACGAAGAGCGACGCGGTGGCCATCACGGTGGCGCTGATCGCCATAAGCTCGGCGATGCGCGCGATCGGCTTGAACTCCATGCGCCCGAAGGCGTGCACGAGCGAGGCGATCACGACCCCGCCGGTGCTCACCCCGACGAAGAAGATGCAATTGACGAGGTAGAGCCCCCAGAACACCGGACGGTTCAGCCCCGCGACCAGGCCGATTCCACGGCTGATCTGGACGAAGTAGAAGTAAGCCGCGACCAGCACGAGCAGGGTCAGCGGGATCGCGGCGAGTAACAGCCGCTGATCGAACCGGGGAACGTCTTCTACTTCCGTCGGGAAGGGCGGTTCGCTCTCGACCGTCGTCGTGATCGACATCTCAGCCGTCGTTGTTGTCGACATCCCATCCTCCCTGCTGATCCAGGTAGAATACCTTCGGCTCATTCCCCAGCTCTTCCCGGAGACGCTTGGCTCGGTGGCCCCGGGACAGCACTGCGACACGGCTGTTCGAGTCGTCCAGGTCGCCGAAAACGATCGCCCTTGTCGGGCAGGCCTCCATGCACGCGGTCACATAGTCGCCGTCCCTCAGCTTGCGCCCCTCAGAGAGGGCCTGCTCACGCGCCCTCGGCAGCCGATGGGAGCAGAAGGTGCATTTCTCGATGACGCTCTTCGTGCGCGTGGAGACATCGGGGTTGAGCCTGGCTTTCATCTCCTCAGGCCAGTGGGGCTTGGACCAGTTGAAGTATCGGGCCATGTAGGGACACGCCACGGCGCAGAACCGGCAGCCGATGCAGCGAGTATAGACCTGCCCGATGATCCCGGTTGCCTCGCTCTGGTAGGTCGCCCCCGTCGGGCAGACGGGAACACAGCTCGGGTTCTCACAATGGTTGCAGAGCACCGGGATGAACGTTTCCACGACGTTGGGAAACTCTCCCTCCGCAACGGGTAGTACCTGCATCCACTGGATCTCGCGCCCATGACTCGCCTCCTCCGGTGTCGAGAACCGGACGTTGTTCTCCACCTTGCAGGCGACCGCGCATGACTGGCAGCCCACGCAGCGGTTCAGATCGATCACCATGCCGTATCGCGCCATCCATGCCTCCTCAGGCCGCGGAGATCCGGACCCGGGTCAAGCGGGAAACCGATTCGCCGGTCACGGTCATCAGGGTGGCTCCCAGGATCGGGTTTGGATTGGCGCCGATTCCCTTGCCCCAGCGCCCTCCCTCCTTGTGCCCCAGTCCGAAGGGCATGCTCACCACGCCCTCGAGGGCGCCCGGCTGGAGCCGCGCCCGCGCCCGCGCCTTCACCTTGCCCAGCGGTGACTCGACCCACACCATCGACTTGTCGGTGATTCCGTAGCGCTGGGCCGTGTCCGGGTGGATCTCGATCCAGGTCTCCCAGTTGGACCCCATGCGGTGCCCCGCGCGCTCGAGCAGGTAGGGCATGTTCGCGGTGCGCCCTCCCATCAGCGCGAGCGGCCGGAAGACGTTCAGCACGAGCGGGTATTCCGCCGCGTCGCCCAGGGGCTCCGGCGGCTCGAAACGCGGCAGGTAGGCGCCGTCGCCCCGGGGTTGCTGTGTCGCGAATGCGGGTTCGGAGGCTCCCCCCTCTTTCGACGCCGTGGTCAGCAACGTCCGGAGATTCTGTGAGTAGAACTCGAAACGCCCCGATAGCGTCCGCAGCGTACGCTGCCAATCGCCATAGAGGTATTCCGGTTCGTACCAGGCCCCCTGCTCAAGCAGCTTCGCCCAGAACTCGTCGTAGGACTCGGGAACGGTCTCCTCTTCCTCCTCCGGCGGCATCCACGGCCATTCCGGAGGGGCGCCGATCTTCCCCCGCCCGGCTTCGTACACGCCCTGCACCCGTTCCTTCAGGAAGGCCTCCGTGCTTTCCCAGGGGAACGCCGCGGCGACGGGATCGCCCAGCGACTTGGCGAGCTGGAAGATCACGTCGGAAGTCGCCTGGGTGTCGTAGAGCGGCGGCCTGACGGGCTGCCGGATGCCCAGAACGGGGAACGGGACGTTCGGCGGGGTCGGATCGTCCTGCCAGCGTTCGAGGAAGTTGTGGTCGGGCAGGATGAGGTCGGCCATCTGCGCGGTCTCGTCCATGTAGGGCGAGAAGTTGACGATGAAGGGGACCCGCTCCAGCGCCTCGCGCATGCCCAGCGATTCGGACAGCGAGAAGAGGGGGTTCGCGTAGTAGACGAAGAGCGCCTCGATCGGATAGGGCACGCCGGTCTTGATCGCCTCGGGCAGCCGATCGATCACGCTGGAGGCGAGGGGCGCGCCGTGCGAGCCCGCGCCGTCCAGCCGCTGGCGCCCGCGTCCTGCCTCGGCTACCGGGTCCGCCGGAAGCGGAGGGAGCGGCGTGAACGGGATTTCGGACGGGACGAGAACCCCGCCCGGGATATCCACGCTTCCGACCAGCGCGTTCAGGCAATGGATGGCCCAGCGGGTGTAGAAGCCGTTGGAGTAGCGCAGGACGCCGCGGTCTCCCATCGCGATGGCGGGCCGGTGGCTCGCGAACTCGCGCGCGATCCGCACGATCCGCTTCTCCTTGATCCCCGTGATCTCCGACGCCCGGGAAGGCGGGTAGTCGCGTAGCACCATCGTGCTGAAGCCTTCGTGCTTCCTTCCCGCCCCGTCCACCCAGTCGTGGAAACCGAAGGTGCGCGCGGCGAGGAAGTCCTTGTCGCAGAGTCCCTCGCGCACGAGCACGTTCGCGATGCCCAGCGCCAGGGCCCCGTCGGTTCCGGGACGGATGGGAACCCATTCGTCCGCCTTCGCCGCCGTGATCGAGAATCTCGGATCCACGTGCACGATCTTCACCTGCTGACCCGGGCGACCCTGCCGAAGCTCGGCGAAGGCACGCATCTGCCAGACCGGCGACCAGCTCGCCTCGAGCAGGCCCACGCCGAAGTCGAGCAGGTAGTTGGTGTGCTCGAGGTCGTAGCCGATGTGGCTCCGCATGCCCTGGGTGAGCCACAGAATCGTGTCGGAGGTCGCGCAGCTGGCGGAGGGCGAGATGTAGTTGGGCGAGCCGTAGGCGGCCAGGAATCGTTTCCAGATCTCTTCCATCTGCCCGCGGAACTGCCCGCGTATCACGACCAGGCTCTCGGGACGGCCCGCTTCGCGCAGGCGCTTGAGCACCGGCGTTATCTCTCCCAGCGCCTGCTCCCAGGTGATCTCCTCCCATTTTCCCTCGCCCCGCTCCCCCACGCGCTTGAGCGGCTGCCGGATGCGATCGGGGTCGTAGAGCGACTGGAGCGACGCCGCGCCCTTCAGGCAGAGCCCGCCCCGGTTGATCGGGTGGGTGGGATTCCCCTTCACGCGCACCGGCCACCCGTCGAGAAGGCGCACGCGCAGACCGCAGCCGCCTGGGCAAAGCTGGCACACGGTATTCACCCACGTCTCGACCCCGGGTCCCGGCCAGCGTTCCTCCTCGTGGCTCGCCAGGCCGATCAGCTCGGCCAGCTCGGCCGGAAGGAGAGAGAGGCCGGCGGCCGCGCCCGTCAGGCCCAGGAACCGGCGTCGTGTGATTTCCATCGGGGTCTCCTACCTGTGACACATCAAGCAATCGTTGCTCGCCTGGCGCTTCTCGTGGCAGTCCACGCAGAAGCTCATCGTGAAGGCGATTTGGCGTTCCTGGGGAAGGGTCTCGCTCTTCCCGATATCGCCGTGGCAGTTCTTGCATTCCAGCGGCTTCTCACCGAGCCCCGCGTGCATCCGGTGCGAAAAGTAGATGTCCGCCGTGAGACGCGGCAGATGGATCCACGGAATCTCCGTGTCCTCCTCGGCGTACTTCTCGAGCTTCTTCTCTTCCAGTTGATCCTCCGCATTCTCCGAAAGTGTATTGTCGTGACAATCCACACAGTCCTCCAGGCTGGGCGTCCCGGCGCTCGCAAGCTCCATCACGTACAGGTGGCAGGTCTCGCAGGTTGCGTCTTCGAAGTGCGCCTTGTGGCTGAAGCGCATGGGCTGCGCGACGGAGTCGGATTTCGGCGAGAGGAAAGAGGCGGATAGGACGAGGGCGCCGAGCGTTACTACGGCGAAGAGCGCGATGGCCCCCAGGGAAATTCCACCAGTCGAGGATAACTTTCGCGGGCTCATGGCAGAAAGCCCACTAGCGCGGATGGCACAGCAGGCAAACTTCGTCCGTCTCGTCCACCTCGTGACAATCGCCGCAGACGCCATGATCGTATTTGAAGTTCGTCCGATCGGGAAGCGTCGAGGTCTCGGCGATGTCTTCGTGACAATCCCCGCAGTCGAGTTCCCCTTCGACCACGTGGACCTGATGCGAAAATATGATCCCCGAGAGCAGCAATGCCGGTCTCGGCCATTCTATCTCCATATCCCGCTCGACGAAGTACGCCAGCTTCTCCTCCTCGATCTGATCCTCCGGCGCTTCCGACTGCACCCCGTCGTGGCAGTCCGTGCAATCTTCCAGAGACGGCTGGCCCGCCGATTTCCCCTCTTCCGCGTCCAGGTGGCAGGCCAGGCACGTTGATTGCTCGGCGTGAAGCTTGTGGCTGAATCGAATCGTGGGGGGAACCAATGCGTCTTCCGGTTCCGCGGACGGCTCCGTCGGCGTGGGCTTGGGCGCCGTGCGTCGGCACTGCGGCGACATCCCCAGAAGAAAAACAAGTCC
>JAUYMQ010000209.1 GCA_030698575.1 Deltaproteobacteria bacterium | reverse complement strand
ATGGTCCGGCGCGATCCCGGTGTGCCAGCGCATGTCAAGAATCGGAATAAAACCTCCTCGCAGATCGACTACGCCCGCAATGGCGGGTGGCGAGTTGGGCATGGCCGTCATCTTCTGCATTCGAACGACTTCCTTGACCCGGAGAATCTCGAGGAGGTAACGCTTGTCGCCCACCCGGAAGGCGAGAAATTTGTCATCATCCAGCGAGTGCGCGAGATCTCCCCCGGTCATCTCTCGACGCTGGCGTCGGCTCCCCCGTTTCATGCCGCCTCTCCCGCGCCCGTATCACTTCTGGCCTCACGGCCCGGGGCAGTTTCGATCCCCAGCAGCTTCTCGGGGTCGAGCACTGAGATCAGCCGGCCCTGGTGACGGCAGACGCCCAGCAGGAACCCCGATTCTCCGTTTCCGAGCGCCGCCGGCGGAGGCACGATGGAAGCCTGCGGCAAGCGGATCTTCTGCGAAACGGCGTCCACAAGAATGCCCGCTGCTTTGTCCCCAACCGCCAGGACGACAATCCGGGCGTCGGCGCCGGTACCGTTGTCTCTCTCGAACCCGAGTCGCCGCCGCAGATCCAGCACGGGAACGATCGCGCCTCTCAGCGAGATGATCCCGTTGATGTACTCCGACACGCCGGGAAGCTCGGTGGCAGGCCTTGCCCGGATGATCTCCATCACCCTCCGTATATCTATCCCGAAGGTTTCGGACGCCACCGCCATGCAGAGAAGGTTCAGGCTCTCAACGCCGTAGCCCCCCCCGGAAGCATCGGAGGAATCGATCGTTTCCTCGAGCGGAAAGAACGACTGGGTGGCGTCGGTCCCGCTTGCCTTCTCCGTCCTGGGTGTGGCGTTCGTCGGACGACCACCCGCCCCTCCCTCCCGGTCCGAAACGGTCAAACCCGCATCGTGGTAGGTCTGAATCGCAGAGTCGTCCACGGGAATAGCCAGCCAGGCCGCGGAGGCTTCCTGATTGCGCATCTCGTCCGGCGGCATCTCGGGCAGGGGCGCATCCGGCTCCGGCGCCCCGGGCTCGGCGGCCTTGGCGACCCCCTCGGGCGGCAAGGTCACGATCTTCTTCTTTTCAATCTTCCGGCCGGCCATTCCGTCCCTCAGTCCTTCCTGTGGATCGCTTCTTCGATGAGCGCTCCGATGTCGATCACGAGCACCGTCCGCTGGTCACCCAGCTCGGTCGCGCCCGAAATTCCACGGACCTCCGGCAGGAGCTTCCCGAGCGACTTGATGACGATGTCCTGCCGGCCGTGAAGCCCGTCCACAACGATCCCCAGCCGGTGCTCGGCAAGTCCGACCACAACGACAAAGCTCTTCTCGGCGGCCGGGCTCTGCTCTCCCAGTTTGAAAAAGGAGGCGAGCCTTGCCAGCGGAAGAATTTCCTCCCTGAACTGGAGCACCTCCCGGCGCTCGATGGTCTGGATCTGATTGTGATCGACCGTCAGGCACTCAAGAACCGAATTCAGCGGAAGGGCGTAGATCCGGCCGCGCACCTCGACGATCAGCGCCTGGATGATCGCCAGCGTTATCGGCAGCATGATGGACAGCGTCGTCCCCTTGTCTTCCTCGCTGTCGATCTCGATGATCCCCGACAGCTTCGCGATTCTCTCCTTCACGATATCCAGGCCCACGCCGCGGCCCGACGTCTCGCTGACTTCGCTCTTCGTGCTGAAACCCGGCAGGAGAACGAGGTCGAGGATCTCGCGCCTGGAAAGCTTGGCGCCCTCCTGCACATGCCCCTTCGCAACGGCGGCCTCGTAGATGCGCCGGCTGTGCATTCCACGGCCGTCGTCTTCGATCTCGATCACGACGTGGTTTCCGCGCTGGGAAGCCCTGATCCACAGAGTGGCCTTCTCGGGCTTCCCGCAGGCCACGCGCTCGGGAACGGGCTCGATCCCGTGATCGATTGCGTTGCGGACGATGTGCATCAGCGGATCGACCAGCTCTTCCACGATCAGCTTGTCGAGCTCGGTGTCGGCGCCCTCCACCTCGAGAGCGACGTTTTTCCTGAGATCCCGCGCGGTCGTCTTCACGATGCGCGAAAGCTTGTCGAAGACCTGCCTGAGCGGAACCATCCGAACGTCCATGACGCCCGTCTGGAGCTCCGCCAGCTTCCGATCGAAATCCTTTGCAATCTTCCGGATCAGGTCCGCGGGGCCTTCATGTTCGCGCTTTCCCTTGAAGATCTCGGTGAGCTGCTGCATTTTCGATTTCACCTGGCCGAGCTCGCCCACCAAGTTCATCAGGAAATCCAGCTTCCGGATGTCCACGCGGACCGTTTCGCTGACCGACTTGAGGCTGGAAACCCCCTCGTCGAAGGTTTCACGCGACATCCCGGTGGAAGACGGCATCCCGTCATCGAACCGTTGCCCGTCATCCTGCTTCCGTGGATTCCGGTAGGCGATCTCCTTCAGTTTGGCGCCGCTTCGCTGGAGCGCTTCCCGGATCACCGACTCGCGGAGGTCCGAACCCACGATGATCTCGAATTCGATTTCCGTTTCCTTGCTCGGACTCGCCGCGGGCAGCGTCGTGATCACCTCGCCGTGCTGCTTCAGCTGGGCGGTCAATTCGCCCAGCGCCTGATCGAATGTTAGAAGGTCGAAATTTGCGTGAACCATGTAGATCCGCCGGCGCTGCCGAACGTTCTCAATCAGGCGATGCTCCTCGTACTCGGTGAGGACGTTGAGCATTTCGGGATCGATCTCGAGTTCGTCGAGGGGCCCGGATTCATCGGCGGCGCGATCGTCGCTCAGCACGCTTTCCAGCCGGGCAATTATCCCGTCAATCTGCCTTTCCTCGAACTCGTCTCCCCCCTCCGAGGTCTGCGCCACGATCTTCCGCAGGAGCTCCACCGTAGAGAGGAGCACGTCGGTGACGGGCGCGGTCAGGCTCACCTTGCCCATCCGCAGCCTGTCCAGAAGGTTCTCGAGATTATGTGAGAGGGACATCACTTTCGAGAACCCGAACATGCCCGAGAGGCCCTTCAGGCTGTGGGCGGACCGGAAAATCTCGTTGAGAAGATCAGGATCCACCGCGCCGCCCGGAGCCGCCTCCTCGAGGAGAAGGAGGTCCTGATTGAGCTTCTCGATGATCTCCTCAGCCTCGGAGAGAAACTCCTGGAGAGCTTTTTTGGAGATATCTTGTGGTTGCTCGCTCATGATCTCTCTCGCGCCAACACCCTTCGCCATCCGGCTCAGGCCCTGGCCGCTTCACCGGAAGCAGGAACTTTCAGGTGCTTCTCGACGAGGCTCTGGAGCGCTGCGGGATCGAAGGGCTTCACGAGATACTCATCGGCGCCCAGCGCGATTCCCCGCTCACGGTCCCTGTCGTGTCCTTCCGTCGTCACGATGATCAACGGTATGTGCCTGTAGAGGGGACTCCTCTTCACAAAGCTCACCAGCTCGAGGCCGTTGATGTCCGGCATGTTGATATCGGTGATGATCAGGTTGAATTTCACCCGCGGTATCACCTTCAACGCCTCGAACCCGTTTCCACTCTCGGTGACGACGATTCCGTCGATCGTCTCGAGCGTGGATACGATGAGGGAGCGTGTGGTGCTCGAGTCTTCGACCACGAGGACCTGCTGGCTCACCTTTCACCTCGTCCAGTTGGTGCGTGACTTTCCGGAGCCCGGATGGGTCACTGCCCGGTGTTCAATTCGAGAATGCGTCTCTCGAGAATCGCCTTCTCGAAGGCGACGCCCGCCTGCGTGAGGAAGATCTCGAGCGACTCGGTGTTCCCGATGGCCCGCTGTTCGGGCAGATTGTCGCCGTACAGCACCGCGACGACGCCATCCCCCGCCACGACCGGCGCCACGAAAGCCTCCAACGGCCTGACGCCTCCGAGAAGATCGACAAGCCGCTGATTCCAGAGGTTCTCTTCGAGCGGTCCCCGCAGGACCGATCGTTTCGCGACGACGTCATGGAAGACGGACGGCGCCCCGAGCGGGATGCGTATGGATCGCACGCTGCGGTCCGGCAGCCCTGGCTGCGCGCTGATCCCGAACTGTCCGAGCCCCGTTACCTCGTCCTTGCCCGCCAGAAAGATCACGGCGCGGTTCATGACCTCTGCGGCAAAGCGGAGGATCAGGAGCGAGATCTGCCCTCCCGCGATGGGGCTCGACAGCTCGCAGAGCATCGAGCGCAGGATCGAGAGGCCGGGGGCAGCTTCTTCAGGCCGGCCCTCCTCCCTCCACTGCGACTCACCCGTATCATCGAGATCCGGAAGATCCGGCAGCAGCGCTCTCCGCAAATCAAGGATCGTCTCGTCCTCCGGCGCGGGCCCGCCTCCGTCGCGACTCGGGGCCGCAGGGCGGTCATCCTCCTCACGCCGCCTCAGGAAGCTGCAGAGGATTGGATCCATCGCAGCGAGGAAGCCGTCGAGGCCCCGGCTGCCCTCGCCGCCGGCGATCTCGCCGCTACGCGGCTTCGCCAGGACAAAATCGACATCGAGCAACCGCGCCCGCCGCTCAGCTTCGTCATGGGGATGATCGGAAAACAGGACGAAGGGGACCGTTCGATGCCGGGCGCGTACGCGCTCGAGCAGCTCGAGCCCCCCGAGAATTCCCTCGCCGTCCGCCCGCGGCATGATGAGATCGCTCACGATGCAGAGCGGCAGGCGCCCGGCCCCGTCGGCTTCCAGCCAGTCGTGCGCCGCGCCCCCGTCCTCGAAGCACTCGACCCGGTAGCCCTTCTCGATGAGGGCGGTTTTCACGACCTCGAGGAAGCGGACGTCGTCATCCACGAGCAATACGGGCGGATGGGCAGGGTCCTGCAACGGGATCTTTTCTGCCTCCGGCGATTCCGCCCGGGTTGTCCCGGGAGAGTTCTCCGGCGCGACCGCCTCCACCATCTCCGGTCCGACGGGGGGCTGGTCCGGCCCGGCTTCCGCTGCGCTCTCTGCCGTCGGCGCCGAGATCACCGCCGGGATCCCGGACTGGCCTTGATCGCGCCGCGCCTCATCGGTCAGGCGTGTTCCCTCCATGGCGAGGAACTGCGGGTTGATCCCGTCTTCCAGGACGAGCCGGTACGGGTTGGCGCGCACACGGTGAAGGTCCTCGTCGATGTCCTTCAGTTCGAAACTGAATTCGCCGTCCCGCCAGCCAAAGATCGCGATAACCGCGCGCCCGATTTCCGCGCGAACCTCCCGCTCGACGACCTGTCGCCGGGCGCCCGCCTCGATGAGACAGTCGGAAATGGCGTGTTTTCCTTCTTGCTGGCGGAAACGGCGGATCGCCGTCGACGCGATCTTCTCGTCGGCGTCGCCCGAAGCGAGGAGGCGCGCGCAGAGGTCCTGCCGTTCGAAGTTGGTGAAGGCCGCGAGCACCTGGCCGCTACGAAACAGAATCTTCGCCTTCCGCTCGCCTTCGTGGACCAGGAAGACGCCCGACTTGCGGCTCAGGCTTATGATCTGGAGGATGTCGCCGAATCCAAGATCCTCCAGATTCCCGACGAGGCTCATGGCGATTTCGACTCATATTGAAGCGGGCGAGACCGAGCGTACCCTGACCTTCCGGCCGGAAAACTTCTCGGTCGACACGCAGTTAGCCTAGGCTTGTAATCGGTCCGTAGGGCAGGAACTTGAGGATCTGAGCGGGAAAGCGGGTGTCCCGGATCCGGGACCAGAGGGCTGGAAAGCGGCGCGTTTAGGCGGTTCCGGCGAGGGCAATCTGCACGCGTCCCTGGAAGTTTGACTGCGCCTTGCGGAGGCCGAACCGCAGACGGGCGCTGACGTCATCCGGCTCGAGGAAGACGGCCCGCATGCGCGCCGTCTCCGGGGCGGAGGCCGAGAGAATCTTCACGATCCCCTTGACCGCGTTGTAGACGCTCTCGGCGGGATCCAGCCCCATGAGGCGGGCTCCCGGCACTTCGAGCGCGAACTCTTCCACGTGGAGTTTCTGCAGGGTCATGGTGGCGCTGGAGGTGATGTCGGTGATGCGCTCGTAGCCGTAGTGAGCCCGTTGACCGAGACCCACGAGAAGGGCGAAGTCGGCGCCCAGCCGGCCGCTGCTGGCCACCAGCGTGCTCTCGGTCGAATCTCCCGACAGGCGCTGCGCTTCGAGCAGCCGCGAAACGTAGCCGTTCAGCCGCCAGTCCACCATGCCGACCGCCCCGCGCAGCGGGCGATCGTCGTTGAAGAAGCCGACCACGAGCGCCTTGGTGCCCACGCGGCACGCACCGCGCGAAGAATGGCTGATCTCGAGAAAGCGGCTCATGACTTCTCCTTGCTCCCGGGCCGGCTCACGGGCCGGGCGCCGATGATCGCCTGGGCCCGGTCGAGGATTCCGTTGATGAAAGCGGGGGAAGCCTCGGTGCCGTAGGACTTTGCGATCTCGATCGCCTCGTTCATGGCCATCGACGGCGACATCTCCGGCATATGGGTCATCTCGAAGATCGCCATCCGCAGGATGTTCCGGTCGACCAGGGACATGCGATCGAGCCGCCAGTGTTCCGATGCTTCGGAGATGACCGCGTCGAGCGCCTCGCGGTTCTCCGTGACGCCGACAACGAGCGACCTCGCGAACCCGGCCACGTCGGGAGGCGCCTTGAAGCTCCGGCCGTGCCGATCGAGCGCCTCATCGAGCGCCTCATCGGGCGGCTCGCTGGACACGTCGATCCCGTAGAGCATCTGCAGGGCAAGCTCCCGCCCCGAGCGGCGCTTTCCCATCTAATCCGCCTTGCCGGCCGTCCTGAGAAGGTTCGCGATCTCGATCGCGCTCAGCGCGGCTTCCGCTCCCTTGTTGCCGAGCTTCCCTCCCGCGCGATCCATCGCCTGTTCGAGAGTGTCGCAGGTGAGGACACCGAGGGCCAGCGGAATGTCGTGATCGAGCATGACCCGGGCCAGGCCCTCGGCGGCGGCCGCCGACACATACTCGAAGTGCGGAGTCCCGCCGCGCACCACGCAACCCAGCGCGATGATCGCATCGTAGCGGCCCGAAGCGGCGAGCCGCCGGGCGGCGAGCGGCAGCTCCCAGGCGCCGGGGACCCAGTGGACCTCGCTCCGATCATCCGCCGCGCCGGCCCGGCCCAGGGCCTTGAGGGCGCCCTCGAGGAGGCGCGCCGAGACGCTCTCGTTGAAGCGGCTCACCACCACGGCCAGGGACATTTCGCGCGCGTCCGTCGAACCCTCGATAATCTTCACCATCTATCGCCTCTTCCCGGCCGGGCCGCGCCTGGCGCGCGACGGGCTGGTCTTCCGGCGGCGGGCCCGACCCGCGACGCCCGCAAGCTTCTCTACATATTTGGCAAGCACGTCGGCCTCGAGATTCACGGGCTCGCCGGGCTCACGATCTCCCAGCGTGGTGTTCGAGGCCGTGTGCGGGATGATCGCAACCTTGAAGCGCCGCCCGCGAAGGCCGGCTACCGTAAGGCTCACGCCGTCGACGGCCACGGAACCCTTCTCGACAAGGTAGCGGGCCACGGCCGCGGGCGCCTCGAAGGTGTACATCCAGGCGTTCGCCTCGGGCTCGATCCGCACCACCTTGCCCACGCCGTCCACGTGCCCCTGTACGATATGCCCGCCGAGCCGGCCGTCGGCCCTCAGCGCGCGCTCGAGATTCACCTTCGAGCCAACACGAAGTCCATCGAGCGCCGTCCGGCGGACCGACTCGGGCGAAACTTCCGCCTGGAAACTCCCGCGCCCCTTGCGCGAGACCGTCAGGCAAACCCCGTTCACAGCAATACTTTCGCCGAGGGAAAGCGTGGGAAGCCTCGCCTCGATCGTGAGGCGCCTGGCGCCGCTCACCCGCGTGATGCCGCGCACACGCCCGAGGGTTTCCACGATGCCGGTGAACACGCGTTCCTCCCCGATCGGGCCGGGCCTGATATCAGGCCGGGGTCAGTTCGGCGTCCAGCAGAAGGTCGCCGCCCAGCCGGCCGGTGCAGAGCCGCTTGATGGAGAGCGGCCGGCGGAGCGCACGGTCGAACAGGCCGGGAGCGCCGACGCCCATGAGCCGGGGCGCGATGAGAAGAAGCAGGCGATCGACCACCCGCTCTTCAAGAGCCGAGACGGCGACCGCGGGCCCGCCCTCGATGAGAACCGACTGGACACCCCGCTCGCCGAGCGCCCGCATCAGAGCCCGCAAGCTGACCCCGCCCTGGCGCGACGGCAACCGCCAGATCGCCGCGCCTTCCGCGGCCAGCCGGGCTTCGCGGCTTCGCGCCGCGCCGCGCGCGGCGGCGATGATGGTCCCTGCGGGCGACCCCGTGTGAAGCAACCGCGCTCCCGGGGGCATGCGAAGCCGGCTGTCGACGATCACGCGCAGAGGATCTTTGCCGGCTTGGGCCCGCCCCCCGGCTCCCCGGATGCGCGTGGTGAGGAGCGGATCGTCGACGCGCACCGTGCGAACGCCCACGAGGATGGCGTCGGACGCGTGCCGGAGGCCGTGCACGAACCGCGCCCCCTCGGGCCCCGAGATCGCGGTGCGGCGTCCGCGCGCGGTGGCCACCTTTCCGTCAAGGCTCATTGCCATCTTGAGGGTAACGAACGGGAGGCCCGTCAGGGCCTGCTTCACGAAGGCCGCATTGAGAGCGCGGCACTCTCGCTCGAGCAGGCCTTCGACGACCACGAGGCCCGCGCGCCTGAGCGCTGCGTCTCCGCCGCCGCGGACCCGCCGGTTCGGATCGCGCATGCCGGTGACGACCCGCGCGACTCCGCTCGTGATCACCTGGTCCGTGCAGGGCGGGGTTCGCGCAGTGTGGTTGCAGGGCTCAAGCGTGACGTAAAGCGTGGCCCCCCGGGCCCGACGTCCTGCCCGGCGGAGCGCCATCGCCTCGGCGTGCTCGGCGCCCAGCCGCCTGTGCCAGCCCTCGGCGACGATACGGTCGCCCCGGGCCACCACTGCCCCCACCATCGGGTTCGGGCTCGTCCAGCCTTCACCGCGGCGCGCGAGGGCGAGCGCCCGGCGCATGAAGCGCTCGTGCCTTGCCTGATCCTCAGCTCTTTCCGGCGCCCGACTTCTTTTTTTCCTCATTGAGAAGTTCTTTGAGCTCCGTCATGAATTCGTTCAGGTCCTTGAAGGATCGGTACACAGAGGCGAAGCGCACGTAGGCCACCTGATCGAGATCGTGGAGTTCGGACATGATGGCCTCGCCGATACGCGAGCTGGGGATTTCCTTGTCCCCCGACTCCTGGATGCCCTTCTCGATCCTCCCCACGAGCCCTTCGATGGTCTCCACGCTCACGGGGCGCTTCTCGCAGGCCGTCTGCATGCCCGCCAGAATCTTCATCCGATCGAAGGGCTCCCGGCGGCCGTCCTTCTTGACCACGAGCGGGAGGATCTCCTCGATGCGTTCGTAGGTGGTAAATCGCCGCTCGCAACTCTCGCATTCGCGGCGACGTCGGATGACGTTGTCGTCCCGCGAGAGCCGCGAATCGATCACCTTGCTGTCGGTATTCGAGCAGAACGGGCAGCGCACGAGGGCCTCGATTCGCCGCCAGGCGCCCCCTGCCTGCGCGGGCGCGGAGCCCGGGCCGGTGAGGGGAAGTCAGTACGACGCCAGGCGGCTGGCGTAGAGCGGAAAAGCGGCGCAGAGTTCCTGAACCTTCTTGCGCACGCTCTCGATGCGGGCGTCGTCGTCCGGCCGCTCGAGGATGTCGGCGATCAGATCGCCCATGGTCTCCATCTCGATCTCCTTCATGCCGCGGGTGGTCACGGCCGGCGTGCCGATCCGGATTCCGCTGGTCACGAAGGGTGAACGGGTCTCGAAGGGAACCGTGTTCTTGTTGACGGTGATACCGGCACGGTCGAGCGCCTCCTCGGCGATCTTTCCCGTGAGATCGGTCCCCAGGAGATTTACGAGAAGAAGATGAGTGTCGGTCCCGCCGGAGACGAGGTTCCAGCCGCGCGCCTGGAGCTTTGCCGCGAGCGCGCGCGCATTCAGGACGATCTGCTTCTGGTAGTCGCGGAAGGCGTCACTCTGGGCCTCCTTGAAGGCCACCGCTTTCGCTGCAATCACGTGCATGAGCGGCCCACCCTGGATGCCGGGGAACACGGAAGAGTTGATTGCCTTCGCGTAGGCTTCCTGGCAGAGAATGAGGCCGCCGCGCGGGCCGCGAAGCGTCTTGTGGGTGGTCGAGGTGACGAACTCGCAGTGGGGCACCGGGTCGGGGAAGAGCCCAGCCACCACCAGGCCGGCGTAGTGCGCGATGTCGGACATGATGACGGCGCCTACCTCGTCGGCGATGGCCCGGAACCGGGCGAAGTCGATGTGGCGCGGGTAGGCGCTGGCGCCGACGACTATCATCTTCGGCCGGTGCTCGAGGGCGAGCGCGCGGACCTGATCGTAGTCGATCAGGTGATCGGACTCGCGCACCCCGTAGGGGAAGACCTTGTAGAGCTTGCCCGAGAAGTTGACGGGGCTCCCGTGAGTGAGATGGCCGCCGTGAGAGAGGTTCATGCCGAGATAGGTGTCGCCCGGCTTGAGCGTCGCCATGAAGACGGCCATGTTGGCCTGGGCGCCGGAGTGGGGCTGCACGTTGGCGGCTTCGGCCCCGAAAATGTCCTTGGCGCGCTGGATGGCCAGCTCCTCGGCGATGTCCACGTAGACGCAACCGCCGTAGTAGCGCCGCCCCGGGAGCCCTTCGGCGTACTTGTTGGTGAGCGGCGACCCCATCGCCTCCATGACGGCCTCGCTCACGAAGTTCTCGCTGGCGATCAACTCGAGCGTGCTTGCCTGGCGCACCGTTTCCTTGTAAATCGCTTCCGCAATTTCCGGATCCTGCTCCCGCAAAACAGACATGTGAACCCCTCAGGACTATGAATTGTTCTTGCCGTCGTGGCCGCGGACCTCCCGTTCGATTTCGCTGATCTTGTCGACGCGCCGCTTGTGACGCCCTCCCTCGAAGGCGGTGTCGAGCCAGGCGTCGAGGGCCGGCAGCGCCTTGTCGGCCGTGATCTGCCGCTCACCGAAAACCGCCACGTTCGTATCAACATGCGCCCGCGCCTGGCGGGCCGTATCGACGCCGTCGATGACCGCCGCGCGGATCCCCGGATACTTGTTCGCCGCCACGCTCATTCCCACGCCCGAGCCGCAGACCAGGATGCCGCGCTCGGAGGCGCCGGAGAGAAGGCTCTCGGCCACCTTGCGTGCGTAGTCCGGGTAGTCCGAGGGCGAGGCGTCGAAGACCCCGAAGTCATGAACGTCGAACCCGCCGCGCCCCGCCAGGTGATCCATCAGAAGCTGCTTGAGGTTGACCCCCGCGTGATCGCTGGCAATTGCGAGCTTCAACGTTCGCGCTCCTGGAATTTCGAAAGCGCCAGGCAGGCGTTGGTGCCGCCGAAACCGAAGGAGTTCGAGAGCACCGCCTCGGGATCGCGCCGCCTCGCGGCGCCGACAACGTAGTCGAGATCGCAGCCGTCGTCGGGATCGTCGAGGTTCATGGTGGGCGGTAGCGTTCCTTCATGGAGGGCCAGGGCCGAGAAGATCGCCTCGATTCCCCCCGCTCCGCCAAGCAGGTGGCCGGTCATCGACTTGGTGCTGCTCACCGCGAGGCTGTATGCGTGATCGCCAAAGACTTCCTTGATCGACTGCGTTTCGAGAACATCGTTGAAGGTCGTCGCGGTGCCGTGGGCATTGATGTAGTCGATCTCGTCGGGGCTCATTCGGGCGTCCTCCAGCGCCATCCGCATGCACCGCTTGGTGCCGTCGCTGTCCTCGGGCGGGCTGGTCATGTGGTAGGCATCGCCGGTGAGCCCGTAGCCCATTACCTCGGCATAGATCCGGGCGCCGCGATCGAGGGCCTGCGTCAGTTCCTCGAGGACGACGATCCCCGCGCCTTCGCCCATCACAAATCCGTCGCGCGTGCGATCGAAGGGGCGGCTCGCCGACTCGGGAGTCTCGTTCCGGGTGCTCATCGCCCGCATCGCGCAAAAGGCGCCGATCGAAAGGGCCGTCACCGGGGCCTCCGCGCCGCCCGCCACCGCGGCATCGCAAGTGCCGCGCTGGATGAGCTTGAATGCGTCGCCGATGGCGTGCGTCCCGGCTGCACAGGCGGTGGCAGTGCAGCCGTTGGGACCCTTGAGACCGAGCCGGATCGAGGCCTGGCCGGCGGCCATGTTCGGGATGCCCATCGGCACTGTGAAGGGGGAAAGCTTCCGCCAGGCGTCCTTGATCGGCCCGGAGGGAGGCACCAGCTCGTCGGCGCCGGCGCCCAGGAGGGTCCGCGCCGCGTGCCAGGTTGTCTCGAGCCCGCCGTAGCCGGTGCCGATCACGGTGCCTATGCGCGGGGCGGTCTCGGGCGTGACTTTCAGGCCGGCATCCTCCATGGCCATGATGGCGCTGACCACGGCGTACTGCACGAAGCGATCCGCGCGCCGGACTTCCTTCCTGTCGAGGTAGGTGAGCGGATCGAAGCCCCGCAGCTCTCCCGCGATGCGGGTGGGATAGCCGAGGTCGGCGGCGGGGAAACGGGTGATGGGCCCAATCCCGGACTTGCCGGCGCAGATGCCTGCCCAGGTCTCGGAAACGGTTGTTCCCAGGGGCGTGACGGCCCCCAGGCCCGTGATCACCACGCGGCGCCTCATGACGGTGCCCTCGTCAGGCGTGCCCCTTGGCCTTGATGTAGTTGATGGCGTCCTGGATCGTCTGGATCTTCTCCGCGTCCTCGTCGGGAATCTCCATGTCGAACTCTTCTTCCATGGCCATCACGAGCTCGACGATATCCAGAGAATCAGCGCCGAGGTCATCGATGAACGACGCTTCGGGGATAACTTCTTCCTCGTTCACCCCGAGCTGCTCGACGATGATCTCCTTCACTCGCTCTTCGATTGCCATCCAGCATCCTCCTTGTAGGCCGTGATCCGGCCGTCAATCCAGCAGGCATGGCCAGGCTTGACCACGCTTGGCCAGGCTTGGCCAGGCTTGAGCGGGCGTGGCGTGGCAGCCGCGCCGCCCTAGCAGATTCCCCCGTTCACGTGGATCACCTGCCCAGTTATGTAGCCCGCGTCCCCCGAGAGCAGAAAGCTCACAATGGACGCCACTTCCCCTACTGTCCCCAGGCGCCCGAGCGGAATGCGCGAGAGTAGCTCCTCCCTCACCTTCCCGGGCAGTCCCGCGGTCATGTCGGTGTCGATGAACCCCGGCGCCACGGCATTGACCGTGATGGCCCGGCTTGCAAGCTCGTGTGAAAGCGCCCGGGTGAATCCGATGATCCCGGCCTTGCTCGCAGCGTAGTTCGACTGGCCCGGATTGCCGGTGACCGCCACCACGCTGGTGAGGTTCACGATTTTCCCGGACCGGGCCTTCACCATGTAGCGGGCGGCGGCGCGCGCGCAGTTGAAGGCGCCCTTCAGGTTTACGTTCATCACGCGGTCCCACTCCTCCTCTTTCATCCGGAGAAGCAGGTTGTCCGCCGTCACGCCCGCGTTGTTCACCAGTCCGTCGATACGCCCGTGGCGGCCGACCAGATCCTTGAAGAAGCTCTGGGACGCCTCGAAGTCGCTGACTTCTAGCTGCGCCGCTTCGGCGCTCCCGCCCGCCTCCTTGATGGCGTCGAGGGTCTTCCGGGCGGCCGCCGCATCCTTCACGTAAGTGAAGACCACGTGCGCGCCCTCGGCGGCCAGCCTCTCGGTGATCGCGCGGCCGATGCCGCGCGACCCGCCCGTGAGCGCGATGATGCGCCCTGCGTGCTTCACGCTCCGGCCTCCACGCCGCGCGGTTCGCCGTCCCGGGGAAACTCCGCGGCAAGCGCCCGGATGTCATCCGCCCGACCCGAGAGCGAGGTGCGCGCGCCGGGGACAACCCGCTTCGTGATCCCACTCAGGACTTTCCCCGGCCCCACCTCGACGAAGTGGGTCACGCCCTTGCCCGCCATCTCGCCCAGACAGGCTTCCCACTGGACGGGGGCGGCCACCTGATCGACGAGCGCCCTCCGCAGTTCCCCGGGGTCCGAGCAGGCGCGTCCGTCAACATTGCAGACGACGGGCACACGGGGCGCCGCGATGATCACGCCGTCGAGGGCCGCCTCGAGCCGGCCTGCGGCGCTCTTCATGAGGGGTGAATGGAAGGGCGCACTCACCGGAAGCGGCATCACCCGCTTCGCTCCGTTCGCCTTCAGCACCGCCGAGGCGCGCTCGACCGCGTCCCGGGTTCCGCTGATCACGACCTGCCCCGCGCCGTTGAAGTTCGCGGGCACAACCACGCCGTCGCTGCCCAGTTCATTCGTCACGCGCGCGCAAAGCGCCGACACGATCTCTCCGCTGAGGCCGAGCACCGCGCTCATCGCGCCCTTTCCGGGAGGCACCGCTTCCTGCATGGCGGCCCCGCGCAGGCGAACCAGGCGCACCGCGTCCTCGAAGGCAAGCGCACCCGCGGCGACCAGCGCGCTCCACTCTCCCAGGCTGTGCCCGGCCACGAAAGCGGGGCGGAGGCCCGAGTGCAGTTCGAGCGCCGCCCAGGCCGCCACGCTCGTGGTCAGCAGGGCCGGCTGGAGGTTCGCTGTGAGCTGAAGGGTCTCCCCGGGATCCTCGAAGCACAGGCGCGAGAGATCGAATCCGAGGACTTCGGACGCGCGCGCGAAGTAGCTGCGAGCCGGCTCGAAGGCCTGGCACAGATCGCCCCCCATGCCGACGATCTGCGATCCCTGTCCCGGAAAGAGGAACGCAGCCTTCGTCAAGGGAAAGCTCCTCTGTTCCGCGGGGAACACTGCCTGCCGGACCGCGACCGGTTCGTCAGCTCTCCTCGATCGTGACGACCTCGCGGCTCTTGTAGTAGCCGCAATGCCGGCAAACACGATGCGGGAGCGTGGGCTCGGTGCACTGTGGGCAAGAGATGACGTTCGGCGCCGTAAGCTTTTGATGCGTCCGGCGCTTGTCGCGCCTGGATCGGCTAAACCTTCGTGTCGGATTGGGCAACGCTCGACTCCCTGAGGTGATGTTCGTTATCGCGTTCGAAGATCGCGCAGCTTCCCGAGTTTCGAGAAGCCTTCCTGCCGGACGCAATCGCAGGCGTTCACGTTCAGATCGGCGCCGCAGGAGGTGCAAAGGCCCTGACAATCCTCCCGGCAGAGCGC
>JAUYMQ010000205.1 GCA_030698575.1 Deltaproteobacteria bacterium | reverse complement strand
GAGGATCTGCTCGACAAGGCCTTCGTCCGGGAACAGACCGATCTTCCCATGCTCGTCCGGAAGGACACGGGCAAGTACCTGCGCGAGAGTGATCTGAAGGAAGGCGGCCGCGAGGATCAGCTTTACTGGCTCGACGAGAAGACGGGGAAGGTGGTGCCCGCACCGCTCGGCACGCTCGACGCCGGCGCCGTCGTTCCGGCGCTCTCGGGCACGGCCACGGCGACACTCGTCGGCGGAGAAACCGTCGAGGCGGAACCGGTCATGACCAGCCTCCGCCAGCTGCTCGATTCCGATTACACCCCGGAGAAGGCGTCAGCGATCTGCGGAACCAATCCGGAGCTGATCAGGAGCCTCGGCCGCAAGGTGGCCGCGAAGAAAACCCATCTGCTCCTCGGCTGGAACAGCGCGAAGTTTTACCACGGCGATCTGATGGAGCGCGCGATGTGCCTCCTGCTCGCCCTCACCGGCAACTGGGGCAAGCAGGGCACCGGGACCCGCGGCTGGAATGAAACAGCTGACGCCAAGCATATCTTCTGGGGCCGCCGTGAGGCGACCGAGGATGACGCGGAGCGCGTCGAGGGGACGATCAACGAGCTGAATGAGCGGATCCTCGAGCGGGACCCGACTCTCACGCAGGAGATGGTCTCCATCGAGCGCGAGCGCATTCTCGGATCCATTGCCGGCTACGCACCGCCGATCTTCTACTGGCACACGCACGCCGGCTACGACAAGGTGTGGGAAAACCAGGCCTGGTCCGAGCCCGGCATGAAGCGCCCGTTCTCCGAGTACTGGGATGAGGCAATCGCGAAGGGGTGGTGGACCGGATACACGGAGCCGACGGCCGATCACGTGCCCCAGGTGCTCGTCGGCGTCGCGGGAAGCACCGTCCGCCGCACGCGAGGGGGGCAGAAGCAGCTGCTCGGCGTGCTCTGGCCGAAGGTGAAGCTCATCGTTTCGGTCGACCCGCGAATGAGCCAGACCTGCCGCCACTCCGACATCGTCCTCCCGCCCGCCTGGTTCTACGAGCGGGCCGACTTCCGCTTCTTCACGCCGAGCGTCACCTTCAACACCTTCACCGACGAGGCGGTCAAGCCGCTGGGCGACACCAAGACCGAGTGGGAGATGTTCGGGCTCCTGGCGGGCAAGATCGGCGAAGTCGCCAAGCGCCGGGGCCTCGATGAATTCCGGCGAAAGCGCGAGATCACCAAGACCATGCTCGATCTCCTCCCGGCGCCCCTTCAGAAGGCCCACAAGCTGCTCGGGGATGATCTCTTCCAGCAGGCGGTCGAACTGGCGCTTCCCGGGCTCTCCCGCTCGCTCAGGCGAAAGGGGAAGTACTCGGATCTCTACAAGGAGTACACCTTCGGCGGGCAGATCACCGAGAAGCAGAACGAGAAGGTCCTCGAAATGTTCGTGGCCGACTCCGTGCGCGAGGGATTTTTCCCCAAGGGCACGACGCTCCAGACCTACCGGGACAAGGGGATCGTCCGGATGGTCGGACTCGGGAAGTACGATCCCGTGGCCCTGAACGTCTCGGCCGACGTGAAGCCGGACAAGACGCTCAACCCGCTCACCTGGCACACGGAGAAGAAGATCCCCTACCCGACCTACTCGCGCCGCGCGCAATTCTTCATCGATCACCCGTGGTTCATCGAGGCGGGGGAGGCGCTACCGGTTCACAAGGACAACCCGGCCATGGGCGGCAACTATCCGCTCGCGATGCTCAGCGGCCACCAGCGCTGGAGCATTCACTCCATCTGGATCACTAACGACATCATCCTCCGCGCGCACCGCGGGAAGCCCACGCTCTTCATCAACCCCGGCGACGCGGGAAAGCGCGGCATCAAGGACAACGATCGTGTCCGGGTGTTCAACGACTACGCCGAGTTCCATGTGGACGTGGCCGTCGGGCCCTCCGTCCAGCCCGGAGAGGTCATCATTTACCACGCCTACGAGCCCTATCAGTTCCCCGGCGGCAAGTCCTACGACGTCGCCATACCCGGCATGATCAAGTACCTGCACATGGCGGGCGGCTACGGCCACCTGAACTTCTGGCGCTGGAACTGGCAGCCGACGCAGGCTGATCGCGCCACGCGGGTCGAAATGGAGAAGGCGTGAAATCGCAAGCCAAGCATTCCCGGCCGGCCCGAAAATCGCTACACGCCCTGCACGCGACCAACTTCCTGATGCTGCTCGTGACCGGCCTGCTGTTCCAGTTTCCGGAATGGCGCGCGACGCTCCTCGGGGGTTACGGCATGCTCCTGCAGGATATCCATCGCTGGGGCGGCGTGATCTTCGGCGCCGCGCCCATCCTGGCGCTCGCATGGATCGGGTCGACCCTGTGGCGGGAATCCTGGAAGCGCGCCTCGCGGCGCAACGGCCGCACCGTCCGGCGGGCGAACCTCTGGGCGGCGATCGTCGGATGCGTCGGCTTCACAGCGACCGGCGCCGTCCTCTGGTGGGGCCCGCGCGGGATGCCGAGGCTGGTCGATGCCTCGCTCTGGGTGCACCAGGTCCTCACCTACACGGCGCTCGCCATACTCGTCGCGCACCTCGTCTGGATCAGGCGCCTGCTCTGGGCGAAGGTGCGGGGGACGTTCAGATTCGGTCTTCCCAGGACGCGGGAGAGCAAGGCGCCCGCCTTCGCCCGGGAGACCACAGGAGGTGAAACATGCTGACGGCGCAGAAGAGCAGCGCACCTGATCTGATGGAGCCCACGGCCGCGACCTGGCTGGGAGCGCCCGCCGAGCGGGTTGCGCTCGGGCCCACACCGATCGGGCTCCAGCCGACCCCTTACATCCAGGCCCGCTATGAAGGGGTGCCCTA
>JAUYMQ010000196.1 GCA_030698575.1 Deltaproteobacteria bacterium | reverse complement strand
GTAGTCCATGCCGATCCGGACATAGCCGATGCCGCCGGTCACGGCGCACTCAACCGCCGTGTCGTAGGCCACGTCGGCGTTCGAGGAATATTCGATGTTGCGGATCAGGCCCGACATGATGTCGGCGACCTTGATGTCGGCTCCGGAGTCTACCGGCCTGACCTTAATGCCGGGCTTGTTCTGGCGGGCGTCGTTGACGACCTGACGAATGAACGCCGGGAGCTTGCTGATGGTGAGACAGGGACGCCCTTCTTTCTCGCGCTGCTTGCGGATGTTGTCGGGCCACTGCACGCCCTCACGGGCGAAGCGGATATCCTCTAGTGCAGTACGGCGGTTGTCGCGCTCGGCATCGACGCACTTCTCGAACGCCTCACGGCCGGCGTGGAGCAGATCGTCGTCGGACGTTTTCTTTTTGGCGGCGGTCTTTGCCATCTAACCCAACCATGCTCCCGGCCCGTGATGCACGGGCTTGGCCTTTGCCATTTTCGTCCGTCACTGTTACTTTGTTGGCAGACAAGGAAATAGCACGATGCCCACCACGAATGAGCGCGAGCGATACATCCAGTCGGTGAGAGCAAAGGCGGCGGCACTAACACCAACACCAGAAGCATTGGCAGCGCTTAGTAAGCGCGAGCGACTGATCTATACCGCGCGTACTGCTCGACGCCCTCAGACCTATAAAGCTATCGCTGCCACACTCGGCCTGTCACCAGCGCGAGCACACCAGATTCACTTTCGCGCTCTGGCGAAACTCACATCAGGCTAGGCTAGATCAGCCCAACCATGCTCCCGGTCCATGTCGAACCGGCTGCGTCTTCTTCCGCTCCAGCGGCGCTTCATAGGCAACACACATCAGGCCGAAGGCGTCTGCGCCGTGACTCGACCAGTCGTGTTCGGGGCCAAGCCCGACGCCGCGCTCTTCATCTTTGCGCTCGTGATACCAGCCCAACGCTTCCCGTCCGGCTTCCGTCGTGCCGGCGTTGAACCAGATCGACGGGAACAGTCTGCGGGCAGCTTCAATCCGCATCTTGGCCGCGCCCTTGCCCTGATTGGGAATGATTTCGGTTTCGAACTGCGCGGATTGCAGTGCGCTGTCGTAGGAAACGTCAAACACCTTGTCGTTGGTTTCGCCGTCGTGCGGCAGGACACACAGCGCCTTGCCGTAACCATTGTCCCTGAGCCAAGCGACGTGCGTGGCGAGCGGCTGGCCGACCGCCTCGTAGTAGTTCAGCGCCCGGATTTCGCGACCGATGAACTGGGCTATCCAGATCGCACAGGCGTCCGCCTTGGCCCCGGTCCCGCCGATGTCCCAGAACGCGCGATAGGTCATCAGAGGATCAGGCGAGACGTTGCCGATCCGGCCCTTGGCCTTGGCTTCGGTCAGCGAGGCGGCGAAGTAAGCGCCTTCAACCACCGTCACGTAATCGCCTTCCCAAATATGGGCATATTGGTCGGGACGTTTTTCGAGATCAGCTAGACGCTTCTTTTCAAGCGTCGATGGGAACCACGGATTGTCCCGCCAGTTCATCTCGACGATCTTGGACTCTGGCGGCGGGTTCTGGCGAAAGCGAAGGTCCGTGGCCGAACCCTTGCGTTCCGGGTTCCATGTTGCCCACGTTTCAGCGCCTTCCTCGCGCACCGTGTTGTCGGCGATCTGCCACGCCGTCGCGCTCACCCGCTCAGCTTCGTCTACCCACAAAACCCAAATTCTGGCCTTTGACTTGATCGAAGCGAGGTTGTGGCGCAGCCCGACAAAGGCAAACTCAATGCGGCCGTCCTTGGTGCGGATGAAATTCGCGCCAACATCGTACGCGGCGGCAAGCCACGGTTCGTCCTCAATCGCCTGTTTGACTTCGGCAAATGAACTATCCGCCAGCGAGTTCATGAACTCGCGGCCACATACGATGACGCCACGCTCACCGGCATGGGACAGCCGATAGCCCATCACGGCAGACATCGTTGCAAATGAGCGTGTCTTGGCCGAACCACGCCCGCCATAGGCCACCCGGTAAAGGGCAGGCCCTAGAAAGACATCAACCAGTTTCGGCGGGAGGTGAACCTGGACTGCGGACACCGGCAACCAGTTCTATGAGCTGCACACGCAGCGGGGCATCGTCTTCCTCGCCACCGATCACGCCTTGCGGCACCTTGCCGTCGAGACGATCGGCAACTTCCTTGATGGCCGGCACATCGCCGGTGAGCGCCTTTGTCACCAGCGCGTCGGCCACGTCGCGGAGCTTGGTCCCGCCTTGCTCGTTCGCCTCGTTGATGGCGATCTTGAGCATATTGGCGAAGGACTTCTCCTTGGGAGGGCGTCCAGCCATTTAAATTGACCTAAGCTACGGAATCGAAACGCCCGCGCGGGGGTGCCGGCGGGCGCGATGCTTCGTACTAGCGGAAATGTCGGCTTGGACGCGCCGATTGTCAAGCCCTCATGATGTCGGCGAGCGAAGCCAATGCCGTACGGAACCCAGCGCGGCCGAGATTGCGGGCATCACGCTCGTTGTCCGCCCCGAAGATGCTGGCCCCGATTTCATGCAATGCGCGCTCTTTTATGAGGCCGAGATAGAGCAAAACCGATACGACGCTGCGATCGGGAATGGCCTTGTCGATCGAGCGGACTTGTTCACGGGCACTTGCAATATGCTGGGCGGTGAACATGCTTGGCGGACGCGGGCCAAAGCTGCCGCCGACCCTGCCCCAGTCCACACTGGGGGCAGCCGGATCAAGGTCAGCGACGTGGTGCAGGCCACGGTACTTGTCCCCGGCGTCGAATTCGCGCTGCGTGATGTGGCCGACTTTCCAGAGGCGATCCAGCGGAGCCGCAACGATGCGCTGGCGGCCTGTCGGGTCAACCTCGTACCCGCCCTCCCCGGCTTGCGTGAGGCGCTCCACAGTGGCCGTGCCGCGTCCACCGCGCTCCCGCTCGGACACCTGGTGCTCGATGCTTGCGGTTGCCTTCATCGGCTTGCGGGCCTTCCTGCCTCGGGTCATTCAGCCGTTACATTTCGTGATTTGACCTGTAGGGCCATTGGCCCTATATTGAGATTGTCGATAGGGCAATGGTGCCCGCCAGAAATGGAGACCGACATGACCAACCACCCAGCAACCCTGACCGCCGCCGTCCTCGCCGAGCTGGCCAACCGCTACACCGCCCTCCCGGATGACTACCGCACCGCCGTCCGCGGTGCCGATGAGGCCACACTGCGCCGCGTCCATGATCTCGCCCTCGCCGATGCGCCGGGCCGCGAGATCGCCCAGGAGCTCGGAATGGGCTGGTGGTATGACGCCGACTGACCTCAGGGCCGCTCGGCATCGTCTGGGCCTCTCCACCGCCGGCTTCGCCCACCTCGTCAACGTCGCTGACGGCCGTACCGTCCGGCGCTGGGAGGCTGGCGACCGGGATATTCCCGGCCCCGTCATCGTGCTCGTCGAGGCCCTGCTCGCCAACGCTGCCGTGCGGAGATATTTTCACATCGCGATTAATCCGTAATTCCTGCGCCGGGTCATTCAGGGGGATGGGACTCGTCGGGGACGGGGTGCCCCTCCGTCTGTGAGAGGTGGGCGGGCGAGTCGGTAAAGATGTGGATTTGTGTTGGATCGTTCGGGTCACTCTCGACAGATGTAATTACCGACATGACGGGCCATAGCACGTGCGTCGGCGGGTCGGAGAACAGTTCGGGGAAGGCGGTGCGGATTGCAGCTTCAGCAGCAACTCTCCATTGGTATTTCTGACTCTTGGAAAGAGCGTGAAAGCACTCCTTCAATTTTCCTACGCCAGCCCTATTCCCAAGTGCCTGCTGCCGGCTGGCATGTAGGGCTTCGGCCGCCTGTTCCACCCGCTCCGTCAGGTCTGTCATCGCTGCGGCCATCAGTCGATGTCCACGGAACGAACGCGGGTTTTCTGCTCGACCCAGCGATTGTCGTCACGCGACCGGATCGAAAATCCGATCATCGCCGCTTCGATGGTTTCCCGCAGGGCTTTCTTCGTCACCGGCTCGGCAGTTTCCGTGACGACTTGCGAAACGTACCTGAATTTCGGTTTCACTGCTTTCGGCTTTGCCATGCTCTCTCTCCCATAGCTTCGCCCTTTCCGCCTGGGTGAACCCCCAGCCCCCGACCAAGGGGAGGCAGGAACGCCCTGCCCGCGTACTCAGTCCCTTTCATTCCTGCCGGTCGCCGAAGGTCAGTTGGGCGAACCGTCCGCCTATCCTTGGTGAGGGCCTTTCGACCCCACCCAGGCCGCTCGTCCTATGGGCCACGGTCCCGAGCGATTTTTACTGGCGTTCTCGCTCGCCACGGCGGGCTTGCATACACGACTCGTTTGGTCTAGATTTAGGGCCTTCGAGGGTGCCCCACACCTAGAACTAGTGTCGAACCCCTGCCCAGCGGCCAGCTTGGCGGGGGTTCCTCTTTCCAGCGTCTCTGTACCCATCGGGGGCGTTGGAGGCCGCAGGGCGGGCGCGCTACTCGTCATAAAAGCGCCCCTGATTCAAAAACGTCGCCGGGTGCAGTAAATAGCGGCCGTCATCGACGTAGCCGAATTCGCCCGTGCCCTTTTTCCTGTTGCGTTGCTCGTACCGGATGGCACCGGCCAGAATTTCGGACGGCTCTGCAACTAGCGTGATCGGAACGTAGGTGCCCGAATCCTTGTCCATTGTGCGCGTCGCCAGCCCGCCGTTGGTAATCGCGTCCCATTTCGCACGGGCCAGCGGCTTGCCGACCTTGCGCGGATAGACGCGCCAGAACGCCTCGAACGAATCCTGGTCGGGCGCGTCGCGGGTCATGCGAACAACGTCAGCCAAAGGGCACCTCGCCTGTCCCGTGGTTTTCGTTGGCGGGGCGCAGCGACTCCAATTCGCCATCCGGTACGCTGCCTTCCCGTGCCCAGCGTTGCTCAGTGTCGTTGCGGGGCCAAACGGCACGAGCGCGAACGTGCTTCTCCCGAAGGCAGGCCCAGCTCAGGCGGGTGCTGTTCAGCGCATCATCGGCGCGGTTGTCGGGACGGCGGCGGGTCATGATACAAGCCTCCATACATCCGCCTTCCTCCGAAACTGCGTCAGCCGTTCCTCCCCGGTTTTCTCCACCCTCCCCTTGTGCCAGAGGCCGATACGGCGGGGCCGGAGGTTTTCGAGGCCGTCGTGCTTCGCCTGAATCTGTTCGTCGGTGAGCGGGCCATGCTCCCGGAGTATGTCGATCACGACTTGCTCCAGACGGGAGACACTGTGATCGACGCTGCGAGCTGCGGCGTAGGACGTGCGGCTTCCGTGGACGTGACCGGGTGCGTGGGGATAACGCGGGCCAAGGCCGTTGAGGGCGTCGAGGCGGCTCACCGTCCTGCCCTCTGATAGAAGCCGGCGCGGTCACGTTGCTTCGGCGGATGAAATGCTCTGGCCGTGTGCCCTTCGCAGTACGGCCCTCCACGGAACGTTGCGTGGCCGCAGAACAGGCCCGGCGGTTCGGACGGCCCGCCGCCCGGCCAATGGCAGGTGAACTTCGTCAACTGCATCAGCGTGAGGCCAAGCGACACGGGTTCGGGAATGTCGGTGCGGGCACGCGGCACGGGAACGGCCTTGAGTACCGGCGGCCTGCCGAACGTGCCGTTGCCGGCCCGGCTCGCCGCGCTACGGCCGGCACTGGTGAGCCTCGGTCGTGTCGCGCGCGGCGGTCCTTGTTCCCGCTTGGGATGGCCGCCGGCCCGCTGGAGCCGGGACATCTTGCCGATGATGGCATTCCGTGTCCGGCCGTGGCCGGCGGGCAGCATGGTCTCGATCTCGCCCGCGCTGTGTCCGTCTGCCCACAGGTGCGCGACTTCGGCCGTCAGATCCTCGGACCACGGGCCGCTCATCACGACGCCTCCCGCAGCCGTTGACGCCGCAGTTCATGGATGGCGTTCAAGTGTGTGCGCGTCACGTCCCCCTCCCCAAAAAAGCCCCGGCAGACAGACGCCCATGGTTGGAGGTCGAGGGGTTAGTCCGACGCTCGCGGGGATACGCCTGCCCGCCGGGAGTTGTCGCCGCGAGGGAGGGTGCGGCGATGGTCATTGCGGAAACTCGACTTCGACGAATGCGCGGGGCTGGTTCTGGCGGCGCTTGCGATCACGGCGAAAGCGCCGGTCGGCCGCGCCAAGCCCGGTCAACAGACAGTCGAGAGCCAGAAGGAATTCCGACAGCCGCCGCAGGCCGCGCTCCGATGTGCGGACGGAAAGTTTGGAAAGCACGACGTGGCCTCATTTGTCGTGTGCCGGCGGATCGGCCGGCGCGTACTAGGTCAAAACCACTTTCAAGAACGCGACGAAGAGAAAGCCAGCGCTGACAACCAACGCGACGATCACTGCCGCGATGACGGCGGTGGCAAGCGCAGTGCCAAGAAACGTAACCACCCGCGGGATCGGATCATCGTCAAACATCGTTGTTGTCCCTGACGAAAGCGCGTAAAGTCGCCTTCGCCATTTCGTTCTTGAAGTTGTCGAAGTCGCGCGCGGAAAGTTCCCGTCTCGCGCGTTCAAAAATGTAGGCCATGACGCGCGGCCCGATCACCGGGTCCAGCATCATCGCAAACACAACGTCGCCGGACGGGATACGGTCGCCCGCCAAGTATCGCGCCGCCGAGCGCACGTCGCAGCCGACGATGGTTGCCAGTTGCTCGGCAACCTTCTTCCCGCCGAGCCAGCCGCGTACCTCGCGCATGAGGTCGGGAAAAAGCGATGACCGTTCGGTCAGCAAAACACGGACCGGCAC
>JAUYMQ010000180.1 GCA_030698575.1 Deltaproteobacteria bacterium | reverse complement strand
GTGGTCGGATTCGTAGACGTTCCGCGAAGCGCCCTTCCATCCGAGCCCTTGACTGCGTTCGGGCCACGCTTGACGCGGCCATTTAAAGGAGATGATCTCATCGGCGGCTCCGGCCCGCGCTTCCTATACCTCTGGGCGCCCGCGCTGCAGTGAGTCTTCACATCGGAGGGCGTTGCCGCGTCCGGCGCTGGCCTGCCGATCCGGCGCTCCCCACGGCGACATCCTTCCCGTCCGCGAGGGCTTCATGACCTGGGTGCTCCTCGCCCTCGGCGCGGCCATTCTGGCGGCGGCGATGGACGCTGTCGCCAAGGCGACCGTGCGTGTGGCGAGCCCCTGGGTCGTCGCCTGGGCGCCCTACCTTTTCGGCGCTCCGTTCCTCCTCTTTCTCCTGCTCAGCGAGCCCGACCGCGTTACGCCCGGCGCACCGTACTTCGCTGCCACGGCGCTGGCACTCCCCCTCGAGATCGTGGCGGTCTTCCTCTACATCCACGCCATCCACCGTTCGCCACTGGCGCTCACCATCCCCTTCCTGGCGTTGACACCGGTCTTCACCATTCCGGTGAGCTACGTTCTGGTCGGCGAGAAACCCGGCGCTGCCGGAGCTATGGGCGTCCTCCTCGTGACGGCGGGCGCATACGCGCTCAATATCCAGGCGCGCGCGACGGGCTGGCTCGGCCCCTTCCGCGCCGTCGCGCGTGAGCCGGGCTCGCGCATGATGATCGGTGTGGCGCTCCTTTTCTCGTTCACCTCTACCCTTGGCAAGATTGCCGTTTTGCATTCGAGCCCGGTCTTCTTCGGAGCCACTTACTCCTCCTTGCTCCTGGTGACGGTAGGAGCGGTCGCCGCCCGATTCTCACCGGGAATCTGGGGCGCGGTGCGGACCCATCTCGGGCCGCTGGCAGTTATAGGCGCGCTCTACGCGGCGATGGCAGTCTGCCATTTCAAGGCCATCGCCCTGGCGCCAGTGGCTTACATGATTGCCCTGAAGCGAACGAGTATCCTCTTCGCGGTCATCCTGGGCCGGGTGTTCTTCGAGGAACGCGGGCTGCGCCATAGGTTCTTCGGGGCCGCCCTGATGGTAGGCGGGGCGATTCTTATCGCAATTTCATGAAAAACCCGCGCAGGTTTTTTTGGATAAGCCATTCTGAGAGAAGTCGATGCGCTGCGGAGCCGCCTACCCTGAAGTGTCCGGGCGGTCAGTCGCTTCGTAGGCTAGTTTACGGCACTAACTCCCGGGAAGCACTGCCCCCTGATTCCAATTTTTCTCTAACTTTACGGTATAGGGGTCTTGACTAGTTGGCCAGCGGAGTGCCAGAGTCCTTGGATCGGCGGGCCAAGTGGCGGGGGCAGCAACGCGCTGAGCCCGCCCGGTGCTGAGCGCGTGAAGCGCGCCCGAAGCGAGAGGACGCCACCGACCCCAGCTTACAGATAAGCCGATGTCGGCCGAGCCATCGAAGATTACCGCGAGTGCGCGGGAGCAGTTGATGGGAGGGCGGAGCACCCGATGAAGGAACTGATCGAGTACATCGCGAAACAGCTCGTTGACAAGCCCGATGAGGTCGCGGTGACCGAGATCCCGGGCGAGCAGACGTCCGTCATCGAGCTCCGGGTGGCGCAGGACGATATCGGCAAGGTGATCGGCAAGCAGGGCAGGACCGCGCGCGCCATGCGCACCATCCTTAGCGCGGCTTCCACGAAGTTGCACAAGCGTTCCGTGCTCGAGATCCTCGAGTAAGATCGAAGGAGCCGCTCAGCTCGATTTGGCCTGTGTGAATGATGAGAAGATTTGCTTCGCATGTTCGGGCCTCGGTTCGCCCCGTGTTCCCCGCCATCACTGCCTTCCCGAGACTTGGCACAGAGCTTGCTCTTATCGATGTAGTCGGGCGCGTGCCCCGCGCCTGACTCACCGAAGGAGCAAGCCGCGTGACCCCTGCACACCATCAAATAAGGGCGATTCCCTGTGGATCTTGTAAGTCCGGGACCTACGCTCAGGGCCGGGAGTGTCGGAATCCCCTGACGGTCGGGTTGTCGGCGTTTTCGGACAGTCCGCCCTATCTTGGACGCCCCCACCTCTCGTTTCTCTCCCGCACAATCCTCGCGATGTTCCTGTTTGGTCTTCAAGCGATGATGTTCTCGCCCGCGTGGGCTACCGGCGGGATGCCCGACGTCATCCAGGACCCGCTCGACTCGGGGAGGTCGCTCTCGGCGGCCGGGGCCGCGGGTGGCGGCGATGAGGCGTTCAAGACCGATCTGTTCACGGGCACGGCGAGCTACACGATTCCGATTGTCCTTCCCCCCGGGACCGGGGGGATGCAGCCTGCGCTTTCCCTCGGCTACTCCAGCGCCGGGGGAAACGGCTGGGTGGGGTTCGGCTGGACACTCGGGGTACCCGCCATCCATCGAAGCCTCAAGAAGGGCGTCCCCCGCTACATCGACAACCTGAGCGACCCCATGCACGACCGCTTCGACTTCGGCAACAGCACGCTGGTCATGGACGTGGACGAGAACCTGCACACGGAGAACGAATCCTTTCTCCGCATCGTGCGCCAGGCTGCGGGCACGGCTTCCGATGGCTGGATAGTGACGACAAAGCACGGCGTCGTGCAGACATTCGGCGGCGGCGCCGCCCACCGCATTGATCACCCCACAAACGGCAAGGGATTTGGTTGGCTTCTGGCAAAAACGGAGGACACCCACGGGAGCAGCGTGGAGTACGCCTACGATCTCACCGCAGATCCGGGCGTCGCATACACCTGAAGCAGATCGTCTACACGAAGCACGCGGGCGCGATCGTGGGTGCCGCACGGACGGTGGACTTTTGTCTTGAAGGTGATGCGGCGTGCGATCCGGGAGGCCCGGCCGGCCGCCCCGACCCCATCGCCGACGCGCGTCCCGGTTTCATGACAACGATGTCCCGGCGGTTGAAGTCCGTGGAGGTGCGCGTGGGTGGCGCACTCGTGCGGCGCTATGTCCTATGTATCTCGCCGTGCTCGCGTAAACGCCCGACTGCGGCGAAACGCCACGAAGTAAGCCGAGTGTCCCCCCAACAACGGCTTCGCGTAAACCAGTTCGATCCTGCCTGATCGGTATTCCTACTTGGGGGGAGGGTATCGATCTGACACGTGGGGCCTCCGCCTGATCCATCCCGGACCGGGCGGGAGCCCTTTCGCCTTCGAGGGTGCCATGTGGAAGAGGGTCCTGTGCCTTGCTCTATCGCTGATCATCCTGCTGCCTCCACCCCGCGTTCTGGCCGCCGTTGATTCTGACACGTCGACCGACCCGCTCACATCCGGAAGGCCGGTCACCGGGAACGGTCCCGGGGGAGGCGGGCTTGAGAACTTCAAGACCGACCTCTTCACGGGGGGCGCATCGTTCAGCTACCCGATCCAGATCCCTCCTGGAACCCACGGCCTCCAGCCGAATCTCAGCCTGACGTATAGCTCCGCCAAGGGGAGTTCCTGGGTGGGATTCGGATGGTCTCTGGATCTCGGGGCCATCAGGCGTGACACCCGACAGGGCACCCCCTCCTACGTGGACAGCCCGGAAACCGATCACTTCGTCTTCAACGACGACAAGCTCATCAAGATCCGGGAGAACACGAGCCCTTCGTTCCGAGAGTACAGCACGCTCAACGAGTCATTCGTCCGGGTGCGCCGCTGGGACATTGGAACGGAGAACGACCGCTGGACGGTCGAGACCAAGGACGGGATGACGCTCTACTTCGGCACGACCGGCGCGAGCCGCGTGACCCAGCCCTC
>JAUYMQ010000177.1 GCA_030698575.1 Deltaproteobacteria bacterium | reverse complement strand
TGAACAGGCGGGCCCGTGACGTCCGTCACGCCGAGCCACTCGGGCGTGAGACGACGCCGCGCGGCGTGAGAACACCGAGCACGATCGCGACGAGGAAAAGCGCCGCCACGTCTCCCGGCAGATGACCGCGATCCTTCGGATCGACGTTGGCCTGCACGGCCATGATGCCTCCGTGGACGACGCTGGACCAGACGGTGAACCAGATGAGGCTCAGATGCGCTTCGGGGTTTCGCGATGCCCGCAAGACGAAGATGCCGAGCGTTGCGTAGATGCCGACGATCATCTGCTCGTACTCGTGCTGGCCGGGCTGCCACGCCCAGCCGGAGGGCCAGATGAACATAAGCGGATAGACCAGCAAGAAGGCAATCCCGAAGACGACCAGCGCAATCCGGAGCGATTTCTGACGATCATGAGCCATGCCGTGCCTCCTTGAGCGCAATCAACGAGCGGGGTGGACGAGCTGGAGCCGCATCACGAGATTCCTTCGCGAACGACGACGAATCCGCGGCTTCGACTGGACGAGGGGTCGATCGTGTTCATCGCGCGCCAGAGCGCTTCGGCGCCCACCCAGACCGGGGGATACTTGTAGGCGGCGGCATCGAGGATGAGAAAGCGGTCGGTTGCGGCGTGGTAAGCCGCGACGGGCGAGATATGCCCCGTCTCGCCTTGCCCGAGCTCCGCGCGCTGATAGTTCACCAGCAGGTAATCTCCGCTGGTCGTCAGGTTCTCTCGCGCGACGGATCGAAAGGAGAGGATGCCCGTCTCCGATGCGTAGTAGACGGTGACGTCCAGTCCATGCGCGCGGAGAAGATCGCCGAGCTGGCCCAGGGTCATGCCGCCAAGGCTCACCTGGAGCGGGCCGCGCACCTCCCGCGCGGCATCGGTGAAGAAGGTCGACTGGGTAATTGGCGGTTCGGGGCGGCGGAGCGCGTTCAGAACGGCAACGGAGGTGGCAACGCCGCAGAAACCGCGGCGCGATTGCGATACGAAGCTCCCGGCAAGACTTGCGTGATCAGCGGTGAAGCGGCTTTCAGCCAGTAGCTGCTGGCCAGGGGCTGTCTCGATGGCAACGAGATCTTCGGGAAGCGGCAGAAGATCGACCGGCGGAGTGCGGAAGGCCATGTGCCAGACGCCCGCGGCGGCCACCAGCAGCAGAATTGCGAAGCCGATGCTGGCGACTCTCAGTGTTCGTTTCATGGCGTATCCCTCGCAGCCAATTTTCGGGCGAACCGGGGTCAGGCGTGACGTATTGACTTATTTTATTTAACCACCACGCCCGCTCCCCGAAGGCCAACAAGTCACGAAAGTCACGCCTGACCCCGGTTCTGAACTCCGGGCAACGAGATCAGATCGGTCACACCGTAGTCTTTGCCACACTGCGAGAGCAAGGTTGTGAGCTGGCCGCGATGGTGTGTGTGGTGATTGAAGAAGTGCGTCACCGCGAGCCAGTAGTCGTAGCGCCGCGGCGCGGGATTGACGATGCTCATGTATTCGAGGATGCCCGCGAGCGTCGCATCCGTTATCCGCGCCGCCCAGCGCTCGATCGTGCCATCCATCGAAATCCGGTCGTCCTGGATACCGAATGGTATCACGGACCGGTTCGAGCGCGCCGTGGCGGGGCAAGCGCGGTGGGTTGGTCGGACGCCCTCCCCCCCGAGGTCACGCCTGCCCCATGTCACACCCCTCCCCTATTCTCCCTTCCATGAAGTCCTCTGAACTCGCCACCGCGCCCGCCCGTTCTCCGTCTCGCACGGCGCCGGCACACCCGGCATCGCGGCCCGCGCGGCGTTCGCCGGCCTCCTGCGCTTCCCCCCTTCGGAACGAGTTCTCCTGGTCGCTTTCGCGCGACCGGGTGCTGCGCGAGTGCGCGCGCAAATACTATTACACGCACTACGGCATGTGGGGCGGATGGAGCGTCACCGCTACGCCCCGCGCGCGCGAGCTGTACGTCCTCAAGAACCTCAAGACGCGGCAGATGTGGGCCGGCACAGTGGTGCACGAGGCCATCGGCCGCAGCATCGCGCATCTTCGCAACGGCCGTTCCGTCCTCCCCCCCGACGAGGTCGTCGAGATAACGCTTGCCCGCATGCGCGCCGATTGGATCGCCTCGAAGCGCCGGCAGAACCGCGCCGATCCCAAGCGGCGCGTCGGGCTCTTCGAGCACGAGTTCGCGCTGCCCGTCTCGCCCGCGGAGTGGCGCGCCACGGCGGCGATCGTCGATGGCTGCCTGCGGGGCTTTTACGCCTCGCCGCTCTACCGGCGCCTGCGCGCCGTGCCTCCGGCCATGTGGCTCGACGCCGGCGAACCTCGTGGATTTCCGCTCGATCTCGGGGATATGACGGTGCGGGCGTGGGTCCAGATCGACGCCGCATACCGCGGCGATGAGGGGAGCGTAGTGCTGGCGAACTGGCGCACCGGCCGGGCGGGCGCCGAGCGGAAGGACGAGCAACTGCAGACGGCGACCCAGGCCCTCTATGCCATGGCCACCTGGCAAGTTCCGCTCGACCGGCTGCGCATCATCGATCTCTCGCTCATCGACGGCGACGAGCGCCGCCTGGCGGTGAGCGGCGCCGACCTCGAAGCCGCGCGGGCGTCTATCCTGGGAAGCGTTCGCGACATGCAGGCGCTACTGGCCGATTCCGCTCAGAACGTCGCCCGCGAGGACGACTTCCCCAAGACCGCCGATCTCGAGCGCTGCCTCGCCTGCTCCTTCCGCCGTCTCTGCCGCGGCCGCGGGATCGCCGGACGAGCCGCAGCCAGCCCAGCGAATTCGCGCCCCGCGCCCGTCGCCCCCATCCGCTAGCCGCACCCTTCCCGCCTCCAGCCAAGCGCTCGTCCACAGCGCCGCCACATCACGCGCAGCCTTGCGCATCCGATCCCGGGCAGATGCGCCGACCTCGTCGAAGAGCGCGTCGAGATAGGCGCCGGTTCCGGGCTTGCCTGCCCGGCGCGACCGATCGTCAGCCGCCAGAATGGCATCGACCCCCGCGTGCCCCTCGCGCAAAACCTCGAGCATGCGCCCTGCCACATTCTCGATGCGCGCCTCGGCCACCTGCCTCGCGCGCTTCTCCTCCCGAAAGAACTTGGCCCGCTTCTGCACCATTGCACTCTCGTACAGGCGGTGGATGCCATCGTTCCCCGTGCGGCGGCCGTCGTAGTTCGTCGTCGAATGGAGCGGCGAGCGGGCGTCGGAAGCGTAGTGCGCCAGGTGGCCCATGAGAATGATCGCGCGTTCACGCTCGCCCTTGTGCAGCGCCGCCACGAGATCGGCATAGACCCGCGCAGCGCTCCAGGGGAGCTTTCCCGCCCGGTTCAGGCGCTGTGCGCCGTAACGATCGCGCGCCGCTTTCTCATCGGCGGGAATATTCGTGAAGGGCGGGCCGTCGAGAATCTCGAGGTTCAGGAAGTGGCGGACGTTCTCGCGCCGGCCGTCTCGTTTGCGAAGGCGCGTGTCGGGCTCGAGCGATCGTTCGACCAACTCTTCGCGGTGGGCGCGCAGATCGGCGCGCAGCGGTTCGGGGCAGGCTTCGACGGCCTGGCGGGTGATCATCGTGTGCGCCGCGAGTCCCCAAGCGAGCATCGGGGTGGGCGTGGCGAGCAAGACCAGGAGGACGAACGGCGCCCCGAACGGGCGCGTACGCCGGTTTTCCCGGAGATCCTTGGTCATTCCGGCTCCCGGCGAACGCCCGGCGGGATCGAGTAGGTGACAGTGGCTTGCGCGAGGATGTCGGGAGACTCGGCCGAACGAAGATGCACTTCGGCGACCGCCAGGCGGGCGCCGAGCTTCAGGAGCTTCGCGGTCGCCAGGAGATCCGCGCCCGGCGCCAGCTTCCGCATGAAGGTGATGTTCAGGTTGGTGGTGACGGCGAGCGGCACGATGCCGATTTGCGAAAGCAGAACGACGTAGGTCGCATGGTCGGCCAGCGCCATGAGCGTCGGCCCCGACACGGTGTTCCCCGGCCGGAGGTTGGCCTCGGTGATCTTCTGGCGAACCGTCGCGGTCCCGTCACCGATGCTCTCGACGATGGAAGTGGTCTGGGGAAAGTCCCGCTTCAGAAACGCCTGCACCTCTTCTGCGGTCAGCTTCGCCACGGCATTGCACCCTTCATCAGATTGCCTCACTTCATCGCGGCGCGCGCCTCGCGCCGCTCGGTGGCCCAGCCCACCAGAAGATAGTGCGCCGCCAGATTTCGATGCTCGCCGAAGCGCTCACCAAACTCGCGCACCCGGTCCTCGCTCTGGTCGTTCCTCTTGAAGTAATACCACGACACCGCCTTGCGCACGCCGAGATCCCCGGCCGGCCAGGCATCCGGCCGCCCGAGCGCGCGCGAGAGGAACCAGTCGACGGTCCAGCGCCCGATGCCGAACTGCGCCGTGAGACACTCCTGGATGCGCGCGTCGTCCCACCCCGAAAGATCATCCAGTGGCACCTCGCCCCGCCCGGCCGCCCGTGCGAGCCCCAGGATCGCCCTCGTCTTCGTGCCACTGAATTGCATCGCCCGGAGACGCGGTTCGCGCACTCGCGCCAGATCCTCGGGCCGGGGGAAGGCATGAAACCGCTCTCCCTGGGGCGTCTGCACGGCGGGCCCATAGGCGCGCACGAGGCGGCTGCGCGTGGTGGCGGCGAAGGCCAGATTGATCTGCTGTGCCGAGATGCTCGTGACGAGCGATTCGAAGGGGTCAGTGACCAGCGGCGGCCGGTACCCCCGGAACCGCCGGACCAGTTGCGCCAGCACGGGGTCGCGGCGCGCCCGGCGGTAGAAGGGCCGGAGGTCGAAGGCGCCGCCTAGCCGCCAGCGAACCTCGTCGCGAACGCGGCGCCGGATGGCCGGACCCGGCTCGCTCGTGCCGAGGATGGTCACGCGCGCCGCCGGCGCTGCGAGCCCGCCCGTGCCGGCAACGCGCACAAGAAAGCGCCCCTCCGGGAACACGCGCGCGAACTGCAGCACGCCCGCCTCGTCCAGCCGGTTAGCCTCGTCGGTTCCAAAAGCCCTGTAGCGGTGAACACAGCGATCGAAATCGGTGGGCCCGGCAAGCAGCATGCGAAAGGCCGCGCGATGACGGGCGACGGGAACTGCGGCAGCCTTGTTTTTCGGACGGTGCATCGCGAGACCTGGAGGCGCCGGCGGGCGCGGGGTCTCGTTTCTAGCGCGATTGGGGGGCCTCGATCAAGCGGCGCCGCGCTCTGTCGCGCGGGTCTGGGCGATGGCGCACAGCCCGTCGGACTCGAGTCCCAGCGGGATGCTGATCAGGTTGTAGTAGTTCTCCAGTGCATTGACCCATGTGATCTCCACGATCTCGCGCTCGTTGAAGTGCTTGCGAAGAGTCTCGAAGGTCTCGTCGCTCACGCGCTTGTTGCGGGTGGCCTCTTCGGCGTAGGCCAGGGCGGCCCGCTCGCGCTCCGTGAACCGCGGATCGGTCTTGTAGTCCATGAGCGCGTGGAACTTCTCGAGGCCGATGTGCTGCTGGACGGCGATCGCCTCGGCGATGTCCATGCAGAAGCCGCACTCGTTGATCTGCGCGGTAACGGACTTGACCAGGAGCTTTAGCGCGGGATCGAGCTTGATCCCCTTTTCCTCGAAGGTCGCCAGATCGTAAGACACCTTGAGGACGCCGGGGATACGCGCATAGACGACCTTCATCGGGCTCATGACCTTTCCGAGTCGCCGCTTCGACGCCCAGTAGGCAATCCGCAGCATGAGTCCCTTCGGTTTCTCTATGGGTTCCAGTCGCATGATCTTCTCCTTGTTGGGGCGCGGCCTTCCCGTGCTCGACGGGTCCCGTCCCCATATGCAATTGCGCTCGCATGTCATTGCGAGGAGGGCCG
>JAUYMQ010000158.1 GCA_030698575.1 Deltaproteobacteria bacterium | reverse complement strand
GAGGCGCTTCCCGATGATCTCGTGCGGCACGCCCACATGGAGTCGGCGGAGCCCACGCTGACCGGGGCATTCGAGGCCTGCGCGGCGGCGGGCGCGGTGGAGATCGTGATCCACCCCTACTTTCTCGGGCCGGGCCGCCACACGACCCGCGACATTCCGCGCCTGGTCGCCGAAGCGGCTGCGCGCCATCCGGGCCTGCGCACGCGCCTTGCGGAACCGCTCGGTGTGGACGCGAAGATCGTCGAGGTTGTGCTCGAGCGGGTGCGCGCGGCGAGGCCGGCAGACGACTGAGGCCGCGCGGGCGCGACCCGATGTCAGGTCAGTCGACGCGCACGACCGAGCGGGCGGGGAGCGTCTCGAGCAGGCGCTTCAGCGCCTGTTCCAGGTAGGCCTCGTTACGGGATTCGAGCGTGAGCATGACCTTGTATTCGGAAAGGTTGATGACGGGGTAGCTCCCGAGCATCAGTTCTGGGAATTTCTTCAGGAGATCGTGCAGCAGTTCGGCGATGGCGCTCTCGCCCTCCATCACGTAGACCTTCCTCAGGAAGAAGGGCGCCTCGCGGAAGCGCTCCTTGATGGTCTCGAACTTCTGCCGGAGTATCTCCGGGATCCCAGGGAAGATGTAAACGTTCCGGTAAACCATCACGGGCACCCAGAGTTGCTCGCCCTCGATCAGCTCGCACCCCTCCGGCACCTCGGCCATCTTCAGGTGGGCTTCCTTCACGTCGCCCTTGTAGTACCCCTCGATCATCTCCTGCAGGCGCGGATGGCGCACGACCCGGGTGCCGAAGCCGCGGGCGATCCCCTCGATTGTCATGTCGTCGTGCGTTGGCCCCACGCCGCCCGTCGTGAAAACCAGATCGAAGCGCTCGGAAAACTCCCGGACTTCACGGGCGATGAGTTCCGGGTCGTCGGCGATGGCCGAGATCTTCTGCACTTCCACGCCGAGCGCGCGTAGTTCGGTGCAGAGGAAGGGGGAGTTCGCGTCCTGGACCTTCCCCGAGAGGATCTCGTTGCCGATGATGACGATTCCCGCCGTTCGATGCATTTTTTCCGGCCGCGGCCGGAGCCCTCCCGGGCCCCGGCGTGAAGGTGTTTGCGCCATTATAGCCGATGGGGGCAGTGGAACGCCGCGCCGCCGCCCCCCCTCGCGCCCGGCTAGATTGCGTATTTCTTCAAAAGGTTGCGCGCGATAACGAGCTGCTGGATCTCGTTCGTTCCCTCGCCTACCGTCATGAGGGGGGCGTCGCGGAAGTAGCGCTCGACGTCGAACTCGGTCGTGTAGCCGTAGCCCCCATGAATATGAATGGCCTCCAGCGTGTGCTTCGCGCAGGCCTGCGTGGCGAAGAGCTTGGCCATGCCGCCCTCCAGATCGCATCGTTCGCCCCGATCCTTCTTCATCGCGGCGTTCAGCACCAGAAGCCGGGAGGCCTCGAGATCGGTCGCCATGAGCGAGAGCTTCGACTGGATGAGCTGGTGCTCGGCGATGGGCTTTCCGAAGGTCCGCCGGATCTGGGCGTAGCGAATCGAATCCTCGAAAGCCGCCCGCAGCACCCCCACGGCCCGCGCCGCGACGTTGATGCGCCCCGTCTCGAGGCCATCCATCACCATTTCGAAACCGCGGCCCTCCTTCCCTCCGACGAGCCCGCCGGCGGGAATGGGGTAGTTCTCGAAGACCAGCTCACAGGTTTCGATGCCCTTGTAGCCGAGCTTCTTGATGTCCCGGCTTACGGTGAAACCCTTCTCCCCCTTCTCGACGATGAATGCAGAGATTCCCGCGTGACGCGGCTTGGCGCCGCTGTCGGTCTTGGCGAGCAGGAGGAAGGTGTTGCCGTGGCGCCCGTTGGTGATCCACATCTTGACGCCGTTCACGAGGTAGCGCTCGCCGTCGCGGACGGCGGTCGCGCGTATGGCCTGCACGTCGCTTCCGGCGTCGGGCTCCGAGAGCGCAAGGCCGCCGCGCTTCTCGCCCGTGGCCATCTTCGGCAGCCAGCGGCGCTTCTGCTCCTCGGTGCCGTAGGCGCGGACTACGTAGGCCATGATGAGGTGCGTGTTCAGCACACCGGAGAGGCTCATCCAGCCCCGGCAGATCTCCTCGACGACCAGCGAGTAGGTCACCATGTCCAGCCCCATCCCGCCGTACTCCTCGGGGATGGTCGCGCCGAAGAGCCCCATCTCCTTCAGGCGCTCGACCAGCGCGTGCGGGTACTCGTCGGCGTGCTCGAGCCGGGAGGCCACGGGCATGACCTCCTTCTGCACGAACTTGCGCACAGTCTCGATGATGATCTGCTGCTCTTCGTTAAGTCTGAGATCCATCATTGGACTCCGAGGCGCGCCGTCAGAAGGAGACGTGGACGCCGTCCTCGGTGATGAGCTTGCGGAAGGCTTCCAGAATCCGGAGCGACATCTCGCCGGGCGTGCCGTTCCCGATGCGCCGGTCGTCGACATCCACGACGGGAATCAGCTCGGCGCCGGTTCCCGTCAGGAAACACTCGTCGGCGTTGAAGAGATCGAACCGCGTGAGCCGTTCTTCACGGGCGGGAATGCCGATGCGCCCTGCGATCTCGAGAATCCCGTCGCGGGTGATCCCGTCAAGCGCGCCGTCCCAGAGCGGCGGGGTTAGGAGCGTGCCGCGCCTGGCGATGAAGATGTTGTCGGCGGTGCACTCGGCCACGAAGCCCTGATCGTTCAGCATGACGGCCTCGAGCGTGCCCGCGCGCCGCGCCTCGATTTTGGCGAGAACGTTCTTGAGGTAGTTCAGGCTCTTGATCCGCGCGTCGAAGACCGCCCCGCCGATCTGCCGCGTCGAGGCCGTGACGACCTTGATTCCCTTGCGGTAGTAATCCTCCGGGTAAACCTTCAGATCGTCGGCGATGCAGATGATCGAGGCCCGCTTGCAGTTGGCCGGGTCGAGGCCCAGATCCCCCACCCCCCGCGTCACGATGAGCCGGATGTAGACGCTCGGCCTGGCGTTCCGTCGGACGGTGTCGACCACCACGTCGATCATCTGATCCTGCGGGATCGGGATCTCGAGCGCGATGGCCTTGGCCGACTCATACAGGCGCTCGATGTGCCGCGGGAGGCGGAAGACGCACCCATCGTACACGCGGATTCCCTCGAACACCCCGTCGCCGTACAGGAGGCCATGGTCGAAGACGGAGATCTTCGCCTGATCGCGCTCGTAATAGGTGCCGTCGATGTAGATCTGCATAGCCGCTCATTATAGGAAAGGCGCCGGTCGGTGCGCAAACGGGGCCGCGGGCGGGTCGCGGCGCGGAGACAGGGGGGGGGTCAGAGGCCGGGGATAATCATATAGGTGGTGAGGACGCGGGCGAAGTGCTTTCCCTCGGGACTCCGGACGTCGGCCTCGCCCAGGACGATCTGACGCCCCTTTTTCACGACGCGCGCCTCGGCGATCATGTCTTCACTGGTCACGGGGGCGAGGAAATTGATCTTCAGCTCGACCGTCGTGCAGGCCTGGCCCGCGTCGAGCATCGGCATGATGGCGTGGGCCACGGCGGCGTCGGCGATGGAGGTCACGATGCCGCCCTGGACGACCTTGAGGCCGTGGCAGAAGTCGGGAATGAAGGGCATGACGAGCCGCGCGAAGCCGGGCTCCATCTTCTCGATGCGGACGTTGAAGTGGCGGGCCCAGGGGTTGTCGAGCTGGAAACGGCTCAGGTAGGCCTCGTATCGCTCATCCATGGTTCAGTCGCCTTGCGCTTCCTTCTCCCTGCGCCACGCTTCCTGCTCGCGCGCAAGCAGCTCGAGCAGCGGGGAGATAAGTTTCCGGTTCGACGTGATGCATCCCTCGAGCAGCGTGTCGGGCCGGTTGAAGCGG
>JAUYMQ010000144.1 GCA_030698575.1 Deltaproteobacteria bacterium | reverse complement strand
TCGCTTTCTTCCTGAGAAGCGCCGACTGAGCCCTCCTCGTCTGTCGGAGGCAGTTCATCGAGCGCGGCGTCGATCTCCGGGATGGCGTCCCCGGCTGTTTCCCCAGCCTGCACTGGTTCATCCGCCGGCGCTTCCTGACCCACGCTCTTCTCGCCAAAGGGCGCCGGTGCGTCCAGCGCCTGCTCGGCAAGCTCCGTCGCGCGCGCGCTGGCATCCCGCGCCAACCGCTTGTCTCCGCTCGACTCGTAGAGGGCCGCGGCCTTCTCGAAGAGCGTCTTCGCCTCGCCCGGCAGTTCGATCTGAAGCTTCGCCTTCGCCATGAGCTCGAGCGTGCGGGGTTCGACCGCGATTTCGCGCGCCTGCTGGAAAAGCTCGATCGCGCGCTTCGGATCTCCCTGCGTCAGGTGGATCTCGCCGAGGCGCTGGATGAGCTGGGTGTCCTCAGGGCTGGCCTTGCACATCCGGATGGCGATTTCGACCAGGTCCGGCGACTGCTCATCAAGTTCAGACGTCGCATGGATAAACTGTTCGTAGCCGGCCTCCGGGAATCCTTCCTTGAAATAAAGCTCGGCGACCTTCAACTTCCGCTCGAGGTTCGACTGGCCGACCTCGCTCACCTTCTTGAGGATGTCTATGGCGGCGCGCTTCTCACCCTTTCGATCATGGACATTCGCGGCAAGCTGATAGTGGTGGACCACCTCGGAAAGCAGTCCGAGCTTTTCGTTCAGTTCAGCAAGTTCAAGATGGATTTCGATCTGATCGGGATCGGCTTTCTGGATGCGCTTCAGTACCGCGACGGCCTTGGAGTAGAAGCCCTGGGAAGTGAACGTGGAGGCCACCCGCCGGTATTCCGCGAGAGCCTGCGCCCGGTCCCCCATGCGCTCGCAAAGATCACCGGCCTTGAGGCGGACGCTGGTGTCGGACGGATCCGACTTGAGAATTTTCTGATATTCCTTGAGCGCCTTGTCGAGATTCCCCTTGGAGATCTGCTTCTGCGCCGACTCCAGGAATTTGCTCTTGTTGGCGCTCGACATTTCAGGCCCTTCCGGAACGGTGACGCGCGACGGTGCGGTTCGGGTGGAAACTCCGCCGGTAGATCCGCTCGGAGATCAACGGATGCAGGATCACCCTGCGCCCCGCAGGGAGCGGGACATGGCCGCGGTCCGGGCAATCGGCCCACGGCCCGGAGCCGGCAGGGACGCCCGTTTCAGGCTTATCGGCCGACAGGGGCGATGCCTTGAGAGTGGAAACCCTACGGAGGGGACATTTCGTCAAGAATAACGGCTGGTTAGAAGGGTTCCGATGCGGCTGGAAATCCTCAGGCACCGTCACGAAGTATAGCGAGGAGCGCGATGAGTCCGAGGAGGTAGCTCCGGTAGCCGAAGCCCGTGATCTGGCCCCGGCAGACGGAGGCCGTGTAGGAAACGTGACGGAAAGGCTCCCGCTTGTGCAGGTTGGAAAGATGAACCTCGACGGCGGGCAGCTTGAGGGCCTCGATTGCGTCGCGGAGCGCGAGACTAGTGTGGGTCAGCGCACCGGGGTTGATCAGAAGGCCATCCGCCTTGCCGGCGGCAGCCTGCAGGCGATCGATGATTTCGCCCTCGTGGTTGGACTGGTAGATCGTCAGCTCGGAGCCGAGCTTCTTCGCCTCTTCCCGGAGCAGGCGGTTGATTTGGCTGAAGGTCATGCGGCCGTAGATCTCCGGTTCCCGGGTGCCGACGAGATTCAGATTGGGTCCGTGCACTACGAGTATCCTGGGCCGTTTGGCCGCCGCTTTCACTCGCGCCACGTCAGAGTTCCTCCCTCAGGCGCGTGATGCACTTGCGTAGAAGGTAACGGCCCTTTCCGAAGTTTCCGTCCGCCGCAAGCACGAGCACCACGAAGTACTCCTCGTTTACGACTTTTATCACGATGACGTTGCGGGCGGTGCTGATCGTAACCTCGTTCAGGTTGCCGGCGTCAAGAGAACCGCAGATCTTTCTGATCTCCTGAAGCGTTTTCGAGTATTCGACGCCCACTGCCTGAACGTCAACCTTCACCTCACGCGCGATGTACTCGTCGATCGCGATTCCGTCCATTCCCATGATGACGGCGGCTACGCCGCCGCCCGCGTTCTCGACGACCTCTTCCAGGATCTCTCGGAACATCATCGGGCTGCTCCTTTTCGAATGTTGGCAAGCCAGCGATTCAGCACATCGATGTTCTCTTCGACCTTCCGACGAACCGATTGATCGCCCGCCGACGGAGCGCGCGCGACGTCCCGGCCCGCGCTCCCCATCTCGCGCAGTTTTCTCTTTGCGGAGAGGTTCGCCGGATTCCCCTCCAGGAGAGAGCGCAAGAGGGCACGGGCACGGTCGGGATAGCCCAGACTGACGTACTGATCGGCAAGTTCCTCCACCCGCCCGTCAAGGGGGACGGTCTCATCAGGCAGTTCCCGCGGCCGGACTATCGCCACCTCGGGAGGTTCAGGCGCCAGTTCGTGAGGCTCCAGCGGGACGGCTTCCCTCGCCTCGGGCGCCAGCGAGGACGTCGCAATGTCGAGCTCGTCGAGCAGCTGGGAGAGCGGCCCGAGGGCCGCGTCCGCGAGGCCCATATCGGCCGGCTCATGATCCAGGTCCATTTCGAATCCCACGTCCCCGGCGCGGACGCCTCCCGTCAGGTCCGCATCGTCGAGGGACCAGACTGCGTCATGCGCAAATTCTCCCGCAGCGCCCTCCTCGACGGTCACCTCGTCGTCCGCCTCGATCTCGGGCAGCTCATCCTCGAGCAATACGACCCCGGAAGGGTCCGCTTCCATGTTGTCTAACATGTTGTCTGACATGACCTCGGCCGGCCCGAAATCCGGCGGCTCGGTATCCACTTCCGGACCCGACTGTTCCTCCCAGATACTGTCGGCCTCCGTCAGATTCGGCGCCGTCTCCACGAGCGCCTCGGCAAAAGTATCAGCGGGGCCGGAAGCGCCCGGGCCGACCGGCTCGAGATCGAGAGTGAGTTCGTCCTCCGGCGAATCGGAATCGGAGGGGAGATCAAGAAGCGGTATCGAGTCCGGAACGGCCTCGTGATAAACGATCGAATCGGCTGTGTCCGGCTCGGCTGTGTCCGGCTCGGCTGCTTCCGGCTCGGCTGCTTCCGGCTCAGCTGCTTCCGGCTCAGCGAAGGTCGGAACAGGGCCGGGCGCTTCGATGTCCCCAGACGCCTCCGCTCGGTCGGGAGCCGCCGGGATGCTTGCATCTTCCCACCAGGGAGTCGG
>JAUYMQ010000130.1 GCA_030698575.1 Deltaproteobacteria bacterium | reverse complement strand
TCGGAACCGAGGTTGTTCCCCGCGATTGTCAAGCAGGACGGGAAGGAGCACATGTGAGATGAAGACGTCCGTGAAACAGCTGAAGTCCGCCTGGCGCATAGGCCGCTGGGTCGTCGTGGTGCTTGTGCTCGCGTTGCTCGTCAAGGGAGTGGCCGATATCCTGCGCAGCGCACCCGGCGCCCATAACGTCCCGTTCGAGTACTGGTACGGGCACTGGCGCCAGGCTCTCGTCCTCTCGGCGGTCTTCCTCGCCTTCCTGGTGGGGTTCGCCCGGCCCCGGCGCCGGGGCGAGTGGCGAAACGCCGGGCTCTCGGCGGCATTCTTGATCTCGCTCTTCAGCGAGATGTTCGGAGTCCCGTTGACCATCTACCTGCTGGCCCCCTTGCTCGGCCTTCCGGCGTGGACTTTCGGGATGAATGAGAGCCATCTCTGGGCCTTTGCGCTGGATCGTCTCGGGCTGCTCCCGCTCGAGGTCGGCGTCTACGTGGTCATGACGGTGAGCACCGTCCTCATCGCGGCCGGTCTGTGCCTGCTCGCCGTCGGCTGGGCCACCGTCTATCGGGGACGGGATCGGTTGGTGACGGACGGTATATACCGCTACCTCCGGCATCCTCAGTACCTCGGCCTGATGCTGATCGTCTTCGGCTTCAACATCATGTGGCCGACTGTCCTCACCCTCCTGATGGCGCCCGTGCTCATCGTCATGTATCTCCGCCTGGCGCGCCGCGAGGACGAGGAGCTGGCGACGTTCTTTGGCGAGGGGTTCTTGGACTACGCCGCTCGGACCCGGGCGTTCCTTCCATGGGGGCGAGGCCGAGCGATGCCGCCGCGCGGCACTCCGGAACGCCATCACCGGGATGCTGAGGCGCTCACGGGCCGGGAGCATGAATGACGGTGGTGCCCCGCTGGCTCCTGGCCGCCCTCTCGGGGGCCCTGCTGGCCCTGGCCTTTCCCGGCAGCGGAGACGAGAGCTGGCTCGCCTTCGCGGCTCTGGTGCCGCTCCTCGTCGCCGTCGACGGAGTGGACCGGCGGAGCGCCGGCATCCTGGGCCTCCTCTCCGGGTTGATCTTCTGGCTGGCGACCATCCCGTGGGTGGCGCAGACGATGATGCGCTATGGCGACGTGCCGTGGCCACTGGCCGGGGTCGTACTCCTCGCTCTCGCTGCGTACCTGGCTCTCTACACGGCAGCCTTCTGCTGGCGCCTCGCCCGGACCGGGCCGCGCTCGAGCGCTGCCTACGTGACCGTCGCGGCGAGCCTCTGGGTGGCTCTCGAGTTCCTGAGGACGTATCTCTTCACCGGCTTCCCGTGGAATCTCCTCGGCTACTCCCAGTACCGGAACCTGCCGCTCGTCCAGGTGGCGGCCGTGACCGGCGTCTACGGCGTGTCCTTCGCCGTCGCCGCGGTGAATGCCGCGCTCGCGCAGCTGGTTCATCTGGAGAAGGGTTGGACGGACCGGCTGGGCGGGCTCAGCGTCGCGGCGGCGGTCGTCGGTCTTGCGGTCGGCTCCGGCTGGCTTCTGTCGCCCGCCCGCGAGGAGACGCCTGCGATTCCGGTCGCGCTGGTCCAGGGGAATATCGATCAGTGGGTGAAGTGGGACCCGGCGTATCAGGAGACGACGCTGGAGGTCTACCGGCGGCTCACGCTGGAAGCGGCGCGCAGGGGCGCCAGGCTCATCGTCTGGCCGGAGACGGCGGTACCCTTCTTCCTCCGCGCCGACCCCCGGTGGCGCGCGGTCCAGGATCTCGCGCGCGTGACCGGCGCCCACCTGCTCGTGGGCGCGCCGGACCGCTCGCTCGGCGAGCCACGCAACAGCGCCTTCCTCATCGGTCCCGACGGTGAAGTGCGCGGGCGCTACGACAAGCGGCACCTCGTGCCCTTCGGCGAGTACATCCCGCTCAGGCGGCTTCTCTTCTTCGTCGACGTGCTGGCTGGAGGGGCGATCGGCACCTTCGCGCCCGGCGCCGAGACCACGACCTTCGCGACCCCCGCGGGCCGCGTCGCCGTCGTCATCTGCTACGAGGCGATCTTCCCCGCCGAGGTGCGGGAGTTCTTCCGCGGCGGCGCTGACGTCCTCGTCAACATCACCAACGACGCATGGTTCGGCCGGAGCGCCGCCCCGGTCCAGCATCTCGCCATGGCGGCGTTTCGGGCGGTGGAGAACCGCGCCTACCTCGTCCGGGCCGCAAACACCGGGATCTCGGCGGTTGTCGCTCCCGATGGCCGGATCGTTCAGGCCTCTGGCCTCTTTACCCGCGGGGTGCTTTCAGGAACGGTTGCGCCCCGCGCGGGAACCAGCCCGTACACCCGCTACGGCGATCTCTTTGCCTGGGCCACCGTCGGACTCTCGGTCGCTGCGGTCTGGCGTCCACCCTTCATCACCAGGAGGAGAACGGTGCGCTCACCCCAACCAACGGGCGTCCCCGTGGCGTTGTCCCGCAACATCGTGCTCGGCATGTGCCGGCTGCTCGGCCAGGGCAAGCAGTCTCGCTCGAACGCGGCGATCGAGGTTCCCCGCCAACGGTACGCGCGCGGAGAGATCAACAGAGAGAAGTTCGAGGCGAGGACGGGCGATCCCCGGGACGGATAGCCGGTGCTCTCATCCGTGCCTGCCTCCAGCGAACAGAGGGCGACGCTCCGCCGTCTCCGGGCGCTTTCGATCGTCACGCTGGCCGCCTTCCTCGTCGTCATAGGCCAGCTCTGGTATCTCCAGGTGCTCGAGGGATCGCGACTCGGCGAGCTGGCCAACCGGAACCGGATTCGTGTGCGACCTCTGGCCGCCCAGCGAGGCATCGTCTCCGATCGGAACGGCGTCCCGCTCGTGGACGCGCGCCCCGCCTTCACCGTCTCTGTCGTCCCCCGCGAGCTCGAGGATCGCCAAACCGTGCTCGCCACGCTCTCGATTCTCCTGAAGATCCCGTACACGGAGCTCGACCGCGCGCTCGCTGCGGCGCCTCCCGACTCGCCCTGGCCCGTGCGCGTCCGGCGCGGGTTGACCTTCGAGGAGGTCATCCCGCTCGAAGAGCGGCGCGCGGGGCTGCCGGGCGTGACCGTCGCGCTCGAGCCCCGACGCGCCTATCCGTCGGGCCGCTTAGCCGCGCACCTTCTCGGCTACGTGCGAGAGGCGAACCAGGAGCAGCTTCGCGAAGGGCGCTATCGGCCGGGCGACCTCGCGGGGCAGAGCGGGATCGAGCGAATGCTCGACGAGTTCCTGCGCGGGCGCGACGGCGGTGAGCAGGTGGAGGTGGACGTGGCCGGGCGCCCGCTTCGCGTCCTCGAGCGGCGCGCGCCGAAGCCGGGTGCGGACGTCACCACGACGTTCGACCGGCGAATCCAGGAGGCGGCGGAGCGCGCATTGGGCGACGCCGTTGGCGCGGTGGTGGTCATGGATCCACGGAACGGCGACCTCCTGGCATTGGCGTCCGCACCGGCCTTCGACCCTGCTCTGTTCACCGGCGCGATCGAGCGTGACGAGTGGCTGCGGCTGGTGCGCGATCCTCAACATCCCCTGCTGAACCGGGCGTTTCGGGCCTATCCGCCAGGCTCGGTGTTCAAGCTCGTGGTCGCTGCCGCCGCGCTCCAGGAGGGCCTGATCACGCCTTCCGACAGGCTCCCGTGTCCAGCCAGCATGCAGATCGGGAACCGGACGCTCCGAAACTGGACACGCGAAGACCAGGGTCCGATCGACATCGAGCGAGCGATCGCGAGATCGTGCAACACGTTCTTCTACCGCCTGGGACTGAAGGTGGGCATCGACCGGATCGCCCGCTACGCCCGTGCCTTCGGGTTCGGTCAGGCGACGGGCATCATGCTCGGCGATGAGAAGGTCGGCTTGCTTCCCACCGCCACGCGCGCGTCGCTTACCCGCGTGTGGTCGCCGGGAGATACCGCGAACGTGGCGATCGGCCAGGGGCGCGTACTCGTGACACCGCTCCAGGTCGCGCGGTTCATGGCGGCGATCGCGAACGGGGGGATCCTCTGGCGGCCTCGCCTCGTCCAGCGGGTCGAGAGCGCCGGCGACACGGTTTTTTCGGTCGCTCCAGAGGTCACTGGACACGTGGCGCTCGCTCCCGCCGTTCTCGCCGTCCTCCGTCGAGGTCTCTGGGCCGCGGTGAACGGCGGTGGGACGGCGTCCGCCGCGCGGAGTCCCGGCCTTCCCGTCGCGGGAAAGACCGGGACCGCACAGATCATCCGGGACAGCGATTCCGCCAAGGGGCAGGATCACGCCTGGTTCGCCGGCTATGCGCCGGCGGATGACCCTCGGATAGTGGTCGTCGTCCTCGTCGAGCGCGGCGGGACGGGGGGGAAGATCGCTGCGCCGATCGCCGGCCGCATCTTCCGCGAGATCTTTCACTCCGTGACTCAGGCCCCCGAGCGCCCTGCGTGATGACGGCGCCTCATGCCGCACTAGTCTCGGGGTCTGAGCGGCTCACCGCTGGATGCACGCCTCCCGTCCAACAACCGCCTCCACTCCCCCCGGTGTGGAAGGAACATGGGGACGCGCTGCCGGTAGTCCAGGTACTCCTCGCCGAACTGCCCGATCATCCGCCCCTCCTCCTTGCGCGCGAGCCGCACGTAGGCCCAGACGATGACGGGGAAGAGCGCCACGGTCAGGATGGTCGGCCAGTGGATGAGCTGACCGAAGAGCGCCACGAAGATCCCCGCGTATTGAGGGTGCCGAACCACGCCATAGAGGCCGGCGGTGGCCAGGCGTCCCGCCCGGCTCGCCCGGTAGACCTCGCGCCACCCGTGGATCAGCAGGGAGATCCCCAAGAAGACGAAGGCGTACCCGACCATCATCTCGATCATGGCCCCGAGATCGCCCCAGCCGAACAGCGTGGCCCAGAGGTGGCCGCTCTCGTGGAGCCAGGGGACGTCCCAGCCCAGGAATCCGCTCAGGACGTAAATGGTGAGCGGAAACCCGTACATCTCGGCGTAGAGGGTGATGATGAAGGCCTG
>JAUYMQ010000126.1 GCA_030698575.1 Deltaproteobacteria bacterium | reverse complement strand
GCGGAAGATTCTCGCAGTCGGTTCCCTCCTCCTCGTAGAGATAGGGGACCGCGTCGAGCCTCATCCCGTCGACACCGAGATTCAGCCAGAAGTCGACGAGCTGGAACATCGACTTCCGCACACTCGCGTTCTCGAAGTTCAAATCGGGCTGGTGCGAGTAGAAGCGGTGCCAGTAGTAGGCCTTGGCCACCGGATCCCAGGCCCAGTTGGAAGACTCGAAATCCTTGAAGATGATGCGGGCGTCCTTGTATTTCTCCGGCGTGTCGCTCCACACGTAGTAGTCCCGGTAGCGGCTGCCGGGCTTCTCGCGCCGCGCCCGCTGGAACCAGGGGTGCTGATCGGAGGTGTGGTTGAGCACCATCTCCGTGATGACCTTGAGCCCTCGCCGGTGCGCCTCGCGCAGGAAGTGGCGAAAATCCTGGAGCGTGCCGTAGTCGGGGTGGACATCGGTGTAGTCGGCGATGTCATAGCCGTCGTCGCGGAGCGGTGACGGGTAGAAGGGCAGCAGCCACACCACGGTTACGCCGAGATCCTGAAGGTAGTCCAGCTTGGCCGTGAGGCCCCTGAAATTGCCCACGCCGTCGCCGTCGCTGTCATGGAAGGAACGCACGTGGAGCTGGTAGATAATGGCGTTCTTGTACCAGAGCGAATTCTTTGCGGAGGTTCCGGGCGACTTGGCTTTCTTCATGTTGAGTGGGCCGCTTTCTCAGGCAAAAGTGTCTAGATGCTGCTCGTGCCGGACACGACTGCAACGCGGAAGACGTGCGCGGGGACAACGTGCGGGTCCAGCTCGACGAAGTTACGGGGGCCGTGCCACCGGAACCTGGCGCCCGTCAGGAGGTCGTGCACCTTGAACGGATGGGCCGGATCCAGGCCCAGCTGTTCGAGCGGGAGGTCGACCCATCCCGATTGCGTGTGGCGGGAGTCGAGGTTCACCACGACCAGGATGAGATTCTCGGGCTCCGCGGAACGTTTGCTGTAACAGAGGAGCTGATCGTTGTCCACGGGATGAAAGCGCAGCCCTTCATTCGAGTGCAGGGCGGGGTTCTCCTTCCGGACCCTGTTCACCCGCGCGATGAGGTCCTTCAGGCTGTCGGCGCGGCCGATGTCCCACTTCTTGATCTCGTACTTCTCCGCGTCGAGATACTCCTCCTTGCCGGGCCCCGCCGGGCGGTTGTCGCATAGCTCGAAGGCGGGCCCGTAGATGCCGTAGCTCGCGCCCAGCGTGGCCGCCAGAACGAAGCGCGCCATGAAGGCCGGTCTGCCGCCCCATTGCAGGTACTCGGTGAGAATGTCCGGCGTGTTCGGCCAGAGGTTCGGCCGGAAATACTCCTTCACTTCGGTCGTCGTCAGCTCGGTGAAATAATCCGTCAACTCCCACTTCGTGTTGCGCCAGGGGAAGTAGTTGTAGGACTGCGTGAAGCCGAGCTTGGCCAGGTGGTACATCACCTTGGGGCGCGTGAAGGCTTCCGACAGGAAGATGACGTCGGGGTGCTCGCGCTTGACGCTTCCGATGAGCCACTCCCAGAACCGGAAGGGCTTGGTGTGGGGATTGTCCACGCGGAAGATCCGCACGCCCTCGCCGATCCAGTGCCGCACGACGCGCCTCATCTCCTGCCACAGCGCCTCCCACTCGGGCGTGTCGAAGTTCAGCGGATAGATGTCCTCGTACTTCTTCGGGGGATTCTCCGCGTACTGGATCGTGCCGTCCGCCCGCCAGCGGAACCACCCCGGATGCTCCTTGACGTAGGGGTGATCGGGCGAGCACTGGAAGGCCAGATCGAGCGCGACGTCGAGCCCCAGCGCCTTCGCCTTCGCGACGAGCCACCGGAAATCCGCCGCTGTGCCGAGAGCCGGGAGGATCGCCGTGTGCCCCCCCTCCTCCGCGCCAATGGCCCAGGGGCTTCCGGGATCCTCCGGCGTGCATGTAGTCGCGTTGTTCTTCCCCTTGCGATGAGCCGTCCCGACGGGGTGGATAGGCGGAAGGTAGAGGACATTGAAGCCCATCTCGGCCACGTAGCCAAGCCGCGCCTCGCAGTCGCGGAAGGTGCCGTGCGCGCCCGGCGTGGGGGCGCAGGAACGGGGGAACATCTCGTACCATGCGCCGTAGCGCGCCCGCTCGGGATCCACCACCACCGCCAGTTCCCGCGGGTAGGCTGCGCCGTCGCTGCGCACACCGTAGCGGGCCATGAGCGAGCCCAGCTCGCTCCCGAGGGCGATCTCGACTCGCGCCGTCTGCTTCTTTCCCTTGCGGAGAAAGTCGGCGGCCTCACGGAGGGCGTCGCCGTGCGCGCCGGCGGCTCGCTTCACGGCCTGTTCCACCAGCATCGCGCCCGCCAGAAGATCAGCCGACACGTCCTGGCCTGCATCGGCCTTCTTGCCGAGGTCGCGCCGCCAGGTGCGAAAGTGATCCACCCAGGCCCGGAGCGTGTACCGGTAGCGGCCCAGCTCCGTCACCGCGAAAGAGGCCCGCCACCGGTCGTTGCCGAGGAGTTCCATGGGGACCTCCGACCACTTGCTGTCCGCTTCCCGCCTGTGATAGAGCGCGCAGGCCAGCTCGTCGTCACCGTCGGCGTAGATATCGGCCTCGACGACGACGCTCCCGCCGATCGTGCGCTTGATCGGAAACGCGCCGCGGTCGATCTCCGGCGCGACGCCCTCGATCACCACGCGGGCGGGGCGGGCGACCGCCGCCTTGCGCGGCGCTCCGCGCCCGGCTTCGCCGCCGCTCGTCGGGCTGCCGCTGCTCATTCCTTCCCCTCTTTTTTCTCCCTCAGGCGAAGCACTACCATCGATCGCCCCTCCAGCTCATAGGTGCCCCCGCCGGAAAAGGTCTCAGCGGTGCTCGACGCCGATCGCGTATCGATGACCCGCTCCCAGAGAAGCCCTTCGGCCTCCGTCGTGAGGATGAAAGGGATCGGATCCTCGTGGGCGTTCATCAGGATCAGGAGCGTATCGCCCACGATCCGCTCGCCGCGCTCGTTAACCTCCGGGATCGTGTCGCCCGCGAGCCGCACCCCGAGCGAGCGCACCAAGGGCGCGTTCCATGCCGCGTCGGTCATCTCCTTGCCCGAGGGCTCGAGCCATGCGATGTCTTTCACATCGGAGCCCCGGATGGAACGCCCCAGCAGGAACCCGCGGCGCTGCAGCACCGGCTGCCCCTGGTAGAACGCAATGACCGTGCGCGTGAATTCGAGGAGCGCCCGACGTTCGTCGTCCAGCTCCCAGTCGACCCAGCTCAGCTCGTTGTCCTGGCAGTAGGCGTTGTTGTTTCCATTCTGCGTCCGGCCGAGCTCGTCACCGTGGCTGAGCATGGGGACGCCCTGCGAAAGTATGAGCGTGGCCAGGAAGTTCCGTTTCTGCCGCTCCCTGAGCTCGCGCACGGCGGGATCGTCCGTGGGCCCTTCCGCTCCGCAGTTC
>JAUYMQ010000120.1 GCA_030698575.1 Deltaproteobacteria bacterium | reverse complement strand
CAGCCTCCCACCCGCGAGAGCAAGAGACTACAACTGTTGGGCGCAGAAACGAAACGGGCGCCCTCTTTCGTTCCCTCGATCCGCCGCCGTCGGGAAGGCGCTTGACGCGGGGCCTCCGGGCGGAGAGAGTCCACTCGCGAGACTGGCTGCTTCGCTTCGGTCGCACGGGGACGGCAACGGAATGCCATGAGACGAAAGTCATTACGGGTTGCAGACCTCTTCTGCGGGGCCGGAGGTCTCTCCGAGGGGTTTCGCCAGGCCGGCTGCCGGATCACCACCGGGTCCGATATCGATCCCGACGCGTGTGCCACATATGCGCTCAATTTCCCCGAAGCGGTCGTCGTTCCTGGCGACGTTGGCGAACTGCGCATCCGCCGCGCCGTGCACGAGGCCGGGTCGAGCGCCGACATTCTCGTCGGGGGCCCGCCATGCCAGGCGTTCTCCCAGGTTCGGAATCACGCCCGGCTCCTCGATGACCCCAAGAACTCGCTCTATCGGGAGTTCGTACGGGCAGTCGCGAAGCTCCAGCCGCTCGCCTTTGTCATGGAAAACGTCCCTGGGCTGGATCAGATGTGCATCCGCGAGCAGGTAGTCGAGGACCTGGGCGTCAGGGGCGCGTACCGCGTTACCTCGCAAGTCGTCGATGCCGCGGATTTCGGCGTGCCACAAACCCGGCGCCGCATCATCTTCCTCGGCGTCCACTCCTCCCTTCGGCTCGACCCGCCTCCGCTAGCCGGTTCGGCCGCGACGTCGTCGTTCGCACTCCAGCGGCGCAATGGGCGTGGCCGCGTTCGCTACGACGTGACCGGGACCAACGACCGCTTCGCGCAACGGGACCTCCTAGGGGATCCGAGTGACGCATCCTTCGTGACGGCGGAGCAGGCCATCGGTGATCTCGCCTTCCTCCGGCCCGGCCGCCGCGAAGAGGAGATCCGCATTGAAGACCTTCCCGGCCCGACGTCGGAGTACCAGTGCCGCATGCGGGCAGGGTTGGGCGCTGAACTGACCAATGTCAGCGTGCCGCGGATCAACGCCGACACGACGCTGCGGCTCGAAGAACTGCCTCCAGGTGGAAATCATCGCGACCTGCCGGAGCGCTTGCGCGTCCGCTACCTGACCGGCGAACTCTGGGGCCCGCACAACGGGTCGGGCCAGCTCGGCCGGCGCCACTACTACGCGTATCGCCGCCTCCACCCGGACATCTGGTCCTGGACCCTGAACACGAAGGCCGACTCCGTCTACCACTACAGCGAACGCCGCGCGCTAAGCGTCCGGGAGTTCGCCCGGCTGCAGTCCTTTCCGGACCGTTTCGTCTTCACGACCGATCCCCGGCGCGGGCCGCTTCCCGGACGCATTGACGGCGGGGCAGCCCATTCCCGCTACCGCCAAGTCGGCAACGCGGTGCCACCACTGCTGGCTCGCGCCATCGCCGTGGCGCTCGTTGGAGCGATCTCGCGCCGCTCTGGCGCCCGGGCATCCGCGTGAACGGGAAAACTGGCGCAGCCGAGTTCGCCCGGGCGTTCGGCTCGGAGAGCCGCCGCCAGATGCTCGAGGAGTACTTTGCTGCTGCCGGAGCGGTCACACCCGAAAACGCGTGGCAGCACGTCTACCGCCTCCTGCTCTGGATTGACCGAACGACCGGGCTTGCGCACTGCTACGAAAGCGACAAGGCCCAGCCGGGCCGCCCGTGGTACCGGCGTTCCCTCGCGTTCCATGACTGGGTGTCCGGGGAGCTCGGGTGCGAGCCCGGCCAGCTTGGGGCGTCGATCGATTGGCTCTTCGAGCGCGGCACGGAACGGATGGCCAGGGCGCTCACCGGGATCGAGCAGCGCCGAAGCCAGCTCGCCGCTGAGCAGCGGCGCCCGTATGAGGGCCGGGGCTTTCCCGAACCCGGGGACAACCCCGCGCTCGGCCACGTCGTCCGTGAGGAACTGGAGCCATACTTGACGACCGAGCCCCCGCCCGAAGTCATGCGGCGGCTCGCGCGGCGCATCCGCGCGCACTTCACGCAGGAGAACAAGAGGAAAAATCTCGTTGGAGAAGGCTTCGAGGATGCCCTCGCGAGCGTCATCGAGCGACTCCCCGGAATCGCCGACCTCTCCGTGCACGCCCGCCCACTCTTGCACGCGCTGCCCGGGTTCCGCCCGCCGCCGGGGAACGAGAAGCCCCGGCGCGTCGACGTGGCGGTCGTCGGGCCACAGGACCGGCGGGTCCTCGTGAGCGCGAAGTGGAGCGTGCGAGCCGACCGCGAGGAGCAGTTCGGCGTCGACTTCGAGGCGTACGCCCGACTCGACGATGCCGGTCGCGACTTCGCCTTCGTGCTCGTGACGAACGAGTTCGACGCCGCCCGCCTGGTCGCGGCCTGCGAGCGCCGCCGCCAGAACGCCGCGCTCTTCTCGTCCGTGGTCCACGTCAATCCCGCCGGAGTCCTGGCCGCGTACGGCACCGATCCGCGCCGCTCCGCCTCGAAGCTCGCCGAACACATCACCGGGTACCGGCTGACAAGCCTGGCACACTGGCTGTCCGGTCTGACGACAGCGACGCCGAGCACGGAGCAGCGATGACCGATGTCTTCTCTCCCGAGAAACGCTCCGCGGTCATGTCGCGGATCCGATCCAAGGACACGAAGCCAGAACTCATCGTCCGCCGCACGCTGCACCGCATGGGGTATCGCTACCGCCTCCACCACCCTGGGCTCCCGGGCCGGCCGGACATCGTGCTCACACGGCATCGACTCATCATTCAGGTGAAGGGCTGCTTCTGGCATGGACACCGGTGCCTCAAGGGTCGCACCCCCAAGCAAAACAGCGGCTACTGGATTCCGAAGATCCAAGGGAACATCGCACGGGACCGCAGGAATGAGCGCAGGCTCCGCGGTGCAGGTTGGCACGTGTGCACAGTCTGGGAATGCGCGATCCGAACTCATCAATCGCGTGCGCTTGGCGCGGTACTGCGCGTCCTTGGAACCAGTCGTCTGATCGTTAGGGACGCGACTGCGGCGCAGGGAACGGAGAGGACGCAACTTTGAAGTCGTCGGATCACGATTCCGACGCAGATCGGCGGAGCGAAGCCGGAGATTCGCGCTTAGGAAGACCCCAGGAAGACCCCATGCAGATCAGCCGCCTTCACATTGAGAACTTCCGGTGCATTCGTGGGCTTGCAGTCGAGCTCGATGAGACCACGGTCTTCATTGGAGCGAATAATACTGGCAAGACCGCGATTCTGGAGGCTGTTCGCGTGGCTCTCTCCCGCCGCTGGGGCCGACGTGGAACCGGGTTCACCGAACACGATGTCCATTGCCCGGGTGAGGCAATAGACCCAAAGACGGCCCCGCCGGTGCAAGTGCTCCTCCACCTGGAGGACACGGCAAGCACGCCCTGGCCCGAGGACATGGTCGCGGCCTTGGACGATCTCGTCGTCTTGGACGGCGTTGGACGCAACCGCATCACTCTGCGGGTGACGTGCCGGTGGCAAACAGAATCAGAGGCGTTCGAACCGGCGTGGGAATTCCTGGATGCCGCAGGAACTCCGCTTACCCAGAAAGCCCAACGGGCAACCAATCTCTCAGGGTTCTTCTCCTACGTCCCGTTGTTCTATCTTGCGGCCCTGCGCGATGCCGGTGATGAGTTCGGCCCACGGTCCTCGCTCTGGTCGGGATTGCTCAAGTCGATTCGGATTCCCCCTGACGTCGAAGGAGAGGTCCAGACTACGCTCGACGAGCTTGACGCCCGCTTATTGACCGCCGATCCAAAGCTCGGCGGCATTGCTACAACAATCGGACAGGCGACCCACGTCGCCGTAGGTCAGGGCGAGGGCGATGCGCGTCTCCGCATGCTCCCGATGAATACCTGGGATCTGATCTCCCGCGCGAGCGTCGTGTTGAAGAACGAGGCCATGCGTCCGTGGTTGCCCCTGGATCACCACGGACAAGGCTTACAA
>JAUYMQ010000114.1 GCA_030698575.1 Deltaproteobacteria bacterium | reverse complement strand
TAGGTCCTTCGCTTTCTTCTCGCGGCGCCCTTCGCTCCCATTTTCCGCCGGCCGGGGATTCCCGGTTCGGTCATGCCAAGCGGATCGAGGACCTGCAAGAGGGTTTCTTCTTTCAGGATCCCCCGTACTCGAACCACCTCCGCGATAGAGCGACCTGTTGCGGCTGCCTCCCTGGCCACCTCCGCGGCCGCAGCATAGCCAATCGCCGGGTTCAGCGCCGCGGCGAGCCCGGCGCTGCGCATTGCGTACTCGAGGCACGTCTCTGCATCCGCCTCGATGCCGTCGACGCAGCGCAGGCGGAACTCCCGGCAGCCGTTCTTGAGGATCTCCATCGACTGGAGCGCGCTGTGCGCCATGATCGGCATCATCACGTTCAGTTCGAGCTGCCCGGCCTGAACGGCCATCGCCATCGTGAGATCGTTGCCCATGACCTGGAAGCACACCATGTTGAGCATCTCGGCCATCACGGGATTCACCTTGCCCGGCATGATCGAGCTACCCGGCTGGACCGGGGGCAGGCGAATCTCCGAGAGCCCGGTAAAGGGTCCCGAGGAAAGAAGGCGGAGATCGTTTGCGATGCGCCCAAGCTCGAGCGCCAGATTCCGGAGGGCGCCGCTCAGATGAGCCATCGCCTGCTGGCTCTGCATTCCTTCCCGGAGATCGGCGCAGGACCTGAACCTGAAACCGGTGAGGGCCGAGAGAGCCGCCACCACCCGTGCCCTGTACCGTGGGTCGGCGTTGAGCCCCGTGCCCGTGGCGGTTCCCCCGATGGGCAGTTCCTCGAGCTCCCCGGCCGCTCGACGGAGCATGCGACCGGCCCGCGCCACCGCTTCACCGTAGGCGGTGAACTCCTGGCCGAGCCGCACGGGCACCGCATCCTGCAGATGCGTACGGCCGGACTTGAGCACGCGATCGAACTCCCGACCCTTGCGGCGCAGCGAAAGGGCCAGGAGGTCGATCTCGCCCAGCAACGCTTCGAGCAGCGACCGGGAAGCCATGCGCATGGCGGTCGGGAAAGTATCGTTCGTCGACTGCCCGAGGTTAACGTGATCGTTCGGGTGAATTCGCGCGTAATCCCCCCTGGGAAGCTTGAGCAACTCGGCGGCACGGTTCGCGATGACTTCGTTCACATTCATATGAAAGGAGGTCCCCGCCCCCGCCTGGAAGACGTCGACGACGAACTGATCGTCGTGCCGTCCATCAATCACTTCGCGGGCGGCGCGCCCGATCTTCCGGGCAATGCCGGCGGGTAGCAGCCCCAGCTGGCGATTGACCTCCGCAGCAGCCAGCTTCACACGGGCGTAGGCCCGGATGAGCTCCGTGTGCGCCCTGAGGCCGCTGATCGGAAAGTTCGAAACGGCCCGCGCGGTTTGCGCGCCATAGTACGCATCGCGGGGTACCATGACGGTGCCAAGGCTGTCCCGTTCTCGGCGGAGGGGGCGGGGATGGGATCGGGTGGCGCGTGCCATGGCCCCATTATCCACCCGCGGGCTTACTTTTCAATCACGCAACGCGGCCCGTTCCGGCGGGGATCCTGGCGCTTTGACACCCCGGCTCGGGAGGGCTAGGTTTCGCGCCGGGCACGCCCCTGCTGCCCTGGAACGAACGCGCGAAGAAAGGGATGGCCGGTGGATCGACTGCGGGCGACACTCAAGCGGATAGACGGCCGTGGCTACAAGGCCTACGAGGACATCCAGGGCCACTACCGCGGGGCGTTTTTCAAACTGTTCATCGAGCACGTCCAGCCCGATCCCTTCGCCCCTCCCACCAGGCTACGGGTCCAGATCCAGGGGCGGGTAGCGGACTTCCCGGCGGCGCTCCGCGACAAACCGGCCCGGCGGGTAGCGCTGGCCGACCTCCTCGCCCGCCGGCTTGCCGAAGCTCTGGGGGTGGGCAAGGGAGGGAAGGAGGGCGCCAGGGGCACCTTCTCCATGAGCGCCGGAGCGCAGACCATCATCCCCCGCACGGCCGTTATGCTCGAAGAGGACACCCTGGAGGCGCGCCTTACGCTGGGACTCCCCGCGAAAGGGCGCCGTATTCTGGGGCGTGAGGCGACGGCGCTGCTCTGCGATCGCCTTCCCGAGGCACTGGAGTCCTCTCTTCTGGCGAAGGCCCACGCCCCCGAGGCACTCGAGGCGTGGATTCGCTCCGCCGACGACCGCCTGGCGCTGCGCGCCGCCCTCGAGGATCGGGGCCTCGTCGCATTCGTGGCGAACAACGCCATTCTCCCCCGCCGCAGTGGCGTGGACGACCGCCCGCTGGTCGCCGGGGCCGTCCCTTTTCAGTCACCCGCCTCGCTCGCGGTCGAGATCCCGCTTCCGGGCGGGAGATCCGTCCGCGGCATGGGGATCTCCCGCGGGGTAACGCTCATCGTCGGAGGCGGGTTCCACGGGAAGACTACGCTGCTGAACGCCATCGCCCGCGGCGTGAGCGATCACATTCCCGGCGACGGGCGGGAGCTTGTAGTCACGCTCCGCGACGCCGTGAAGGTGCGGGCGGAGAGCAACCGCAGCATCGCGGGTGTGGACCTTTCCCCCTTTCTTGGCGTGGTGCCCGGCGTCGACGACACTGCCGATTTTTCGACGCAGAACGCCAGCGGATCGACCAGCCAGGCGGCATCGATCCTCGAGTCGATCGAGATGGGCTCGCGCCTGCTGCTTCTTGACGAGGATACCTGCGCGACCAATTTCATGGTGCGTGACGCGCGCATGCAGGCGCTCGTTCCCGATGAGATCGAGCCCATCACGCCCTTCGTGGACAGGGTGCGGCCGCTGTTCGAGGGACGGGGCGTGAGCAGCATCCTGGTGATGGGAGGTTCCGGCGACTACCTGGATCTGGCCGACCGCGTGATTCTCATGGACGGCTTCCGCGCCGAGGATGTGACGGCGCGCGCCGCCGAGGTGGCCAGGGTCCTCCCCACCGGGCGCCAGCCGCGGGCCCACCGGGGCTTCGGCGGCGTCACGCCCCGCTGCCCCGATCCCGGAAGCCTTCGCCCCGAGAAGGGACGGCGGGAGGTGCGCATCGATGTCCGTGGGCGGAACACGCTCCTGTACGGGAAGGAAGTCGTCGATCTGTCGGCGCTGGAGCAGCTCGAAGAGGCGCCGCAGACGCGTGCCATTGGTTGGGCGATTCACTTGATGGCGGTGAAACATCTCCGCAGCTCGGATTCGATCAGGCAGGCCGTCGAGGCCACCGCCGGCGAGATCGAGCGTCGGGGGCTCGACGTGCTGACCCCCTTCCCCGTGGGAGATCTCGCGCTCCCCCGCGCGATCGACATCGCCGCCGCCCTCAACCGCCTGCGCCAGTTCCGGGTGCGCCGGCCGCCCCCGGTTCAGCAGGACGCCTGATAAAAAAAGGCCCCCGCCGCATGGCGGGGGCCTCGTTTCTCAACGCCGTTGCTCGTTTCCGTCGCACGACGCCGGTGACGTCCTGTCAGCGATCGGCCATCCCGATGAAGACAAACTGCTTGTCTGCCGCAGCGGCCCCCATCTTGCCTGCGAGTTCCGTCTCCCCCATTTCTGTCAGACAAGCCACGACGGCGGCCTTCGCCGCATCCAGCTTGTCTTCCGAACGGAAGGTGAGCGAACCATAGTCGAAGCCGATTTTAACGTCTCCCCAGTACACCGCCTGCCCCGAAGCGACCTTCAGTATGGGCTGGTTGAGGAACGCCTCCCGCTTCTCCTTGTCCTTTTCCTTCTTGTTATCGATGGTGCTCAGCTTGACAAGGCCGGCATCGACCTCGGCGGCGACGTAGCCGTCCTTGCACATCTTGAACTTCTTCTGGTTCTTCTCGTCGTCGCCCACGACGACAACGAGCTCGCCTTCGCCGTTCCAGCTGTCACCCATCACCTTGTCATTGAGCCGTCCGAAAATGATCCCTTTGTCCCCTGCCACCGCCGTCTCTGGCTCAACCACAACCGCAGAGACGGCCAGGATGAGGCTAACGATGATTGCCATGGGAATCCGAGTCGATTTCTTCACCGGTTCTATCCTCCTATCCGGAGCCGGCCGCATCGTCTGCCGAAGATCGAGCGCCGCCCGGGCCGCTAAGGGCCTGCTATTTTTACCTTGACCCGGCATTCCGGTCAATAAGGGGGCCGGAAACTGTTGCCGCCTCGGCGAGCTCGCGCCCATCCGTGAGCGCAGCCAGGGGCTCGACGCGCGCGGGTCCTGGCATATTCACCCCCCACGCGGAACCCGATCTCACGGCCGCTTCCGGCGAGCCAGGTCAGTTTCCACGGAACCTGGAAAAATCTACGGGCCGCTTCTCGACGAAAGCGTTCTTCCCCTCGGCCGCCTCCTCGGTGCCGTAGAAGAGATGCAGGGCCTGGAAGCCGAGCTTCCCGATGCCCGCGATGGCTTCGGTATCCGCGTTCATGGAAGACTTGACCAGCGCGAGGGCGGTGGGGCTCTTCTCGAGCAGCTCGCGGCACCAGGTGTCGACCTCGGCGTCGAGTTCCCCGGGAGGTACGACGCGGTTCACCAGCCCCATGTCCAGAGCCTCCCGGGCCGTGTACTGGCGGCAGAGCATCCAGATCTCCCGCGCCTTCTTCTCCCCCACGATCCGCGACAGATAGGCCGTTCCATAACCCGGATCCACGCTCCCAACCCGGGGGCCGACCTGGCCGAGGACCGCCGTCTCGCTCGCGATCGTCAGATCGCACAGGACCTGCAGCACGTGCCCCCCGCCGATTGCGAATCCGTTGACCGCCGCGATCACGGGCTTCGGGATATTGCGAATCATGGCATGGAGGAGTTCCACCGCGCCGCCCCGCATTCCCCCGTAGTCGGACCCTTCACGCTCCTTCTGGTCACCTCCCGAGCAGAAAGCCCGGTCGCCTGCCCCGGTCAGCACCACCACGCCGACGGTGCGATCGTCCCAGGCATTCTGAAAAGCGGCGATCAGCTCGTCGACCGTTCTGGCCCGGAACGCGTTGCGCCGCTCCGGCCTGTTGATCGTGATGCGCGCGACGCCTCCCTTTTTCTCGTAGAGGAGGTCCTCGAAGGCCGTTTTCGCTACTTCGCTCATGCCTCACTCCTTTGATCCCGAACCCCGCAGCCGGCCCCCTGCCGGGTCGGCCGCAGGGCGCGATCAGTTCGCCGGATCCTGGGAAGGCGCCGGCGCGGGCCTTGGACCGTTGTCCGTGTATTCCATCTGGGCGGCGATGCGACGCCTCGCGTCGGCCCCCCAGTGCTTCTCGACCAGGTACAGGCCCAGGTCGAGGGCGGAGGTCACCCCGCCGGCCGAGATCACGCGACCGTCCTCCACAATTCGCTCATCGGCCACCTCCACGCCATAGGCCGCCAGTTCCTCGAATGCAGCCCGGTGAGTGGTCGCCCGCTTTCCCCGCAGAAATCCAGCCGCAGCCGCCAGCAGGGCCCCCGTGCAAACGGTGGCCACCGGCTTCACGGAGCCCCAGGATCGCAGATACTCGATGACCTTGATTTCCTTCTGGAGTGCGCGTGTCCCGAAGCCCCCCGGAATAACGAGAAGATCGAATCGGTCGAGGCGGGGAAAGACCGCGCCAACCTGGAGCGAGGCGCCAAAATGTCCCGTCACGACTTCCTCGGTGCCAACCAGCTTGACGGTGCAGTTGCCATCGATCCCCATGGCCGAAACGCGCGCCAGCGGATCGAAGACACCGATCGCATCCAGCTCGGTCAATTCGGGAAAGACAAAAATGGCTACTCGCATGGCCGGTCCGCCTTCCAGTCAGGAGGCGCGCCGCCGGCGTGAAGCGCCGCGGTCGCGAGCCCGGTGCCGCCCGATCCCGAGCAGGTTTGCCAGGTTCGCGCTGCGGTCGATGACGGGGCGGAGCCCCTTGCGGGCCGAGATGAGCGTCGTCACGCCCGGCCCGTGCCCGGACAGATGCGAGTCGGAGTGAACGACGGCGGCGATCGTGACCGCACCGGTAAAGTAGTGGCGGCCGTAGGTGTTGTCGGCGTCCGTGATCGCAACGATATCGCCGAGCCGGAGTTTATCGAGGCCGTACTTCTTCACCATTCCGGGGTCCTGGGTCGTGATGTCATAGTCACCGGTCCCGGGATCAGGGTGCCCGATGCCCGATCCCATGAGTGCGGCGGGAACTTTGGCAACCACCGGGATCTCGAGAATTCCCTTTTTAACCGAAATGCCCATCTTCTGCAGAACGCCTGGATCGAGATTGTAGATTTTCACCTGGGGGAAGTCCGTGAGCGTCAGGCCCTGCCCCCAGGCGCGGATGAGAATCTTGTCGGCGACAGCCATTTTCTCGAGCGCGGCATCGTCGAAGTCAATCAGCACGTGCTCCACCCCCCCATGGTGCCCCGTTACGATTCCTCGCGCGCCCTTGGCGTCTCCGCCGAGTACCCGCGCCTCGTTGCCCACGCACGCGAGGAAGTTGAACGCCTGATTGAGGCGGCTGGAGCGCTTCTCTTCGTCGATCAGGGCGGAGACCGCCGGCTCGATGTGGTCCCCGGCCCAGCCGAAGGCCGGATCCCCTACCTTGACGTTGTAGGTGATGCCGCCAACGCTGGGAAGCGAGTGCCCGCGCCCCTCGGCGTCCACCTCGAAGGGCTCGAACCGCATGGATGCGGCGACCCGCCCCTGGACTGCCATCATCACAAGCTTGTCGACATTGGTCCGAAGCATGACTCCCCCAAACAAAATGGCGGGCCGCGCCCGCCCGGTGATTTCAGTCGCGCCTACAGGAGCGAGTAGCCTCCATCCGCAATGAGAACCTGGCCGGTCACCCAGCGCGCCTCGTCTGTGCAGAGCAGGCTCACCACGTCGGCGAGATCCTCGGGATGCCCGATTCTGCCGAGCGGAGTGCGCTCCTTGACCGTCTTGATCATCTGCTCGGCTGCGGGGAAGTGGCTCAATGCGTCCGTATCCACAAGCCCGCCCGAAACGCAGTTCACGCGGATGCCGAAAGGGGCGAACTCCACGGCAAAACTCCGCACCAGGCTCTCGAGCGCGGCTTTCGAGGCGCCAACCACGGTGTAGCCCGGGATGTATCGGTGCGAGCCGAGGCTCGAGAGGGCCACGATTGTGCCACCGCGCGTCATGAGCGGCTGCGCAAGCTTTGCTCCCAGGAAAAAGGCCCGGGCGTTCGTCTCGAGCGTGAGCTTCCAGGCCTCCTTCGACAGCTCGACCGCCGGTTGAAGCGCTCCCGTCGCGGCGTTTGACACGAAGATGTCGAGGGCGCCGAACTGGGCCTTCACCTCGTCAAAAAGCCGCTCGAGCGCCTTCACCTCGCGAACGCTCGCCTTGCAAAGGATTGCCCTCCGCCCCATCGCCGTGACCTGGTCGGCCACCTCCTGCGCCGAGCGCTCGTCCTGCTGATAGTTGATCACCACGTGCGCCCCCCAGCTTGCGAACTTGAGGGCCATGGCGCGGCCGATTCCCCGGGATGAACCGGTGATGAGGGCCACCTTCTCCTCGAGCGGCAGGGAATTCGTCATCGGTCCTCCACGGGGTCGCGATTCATCAGGGTCTGGGTGATGCCGGGCCTTCTTGATCCCGGGCCTGCCTGACGCCTGCCCAGCGGACCCGGTACCGGCACTGCCGCTCACCCCGGAGCCGGCAGGGCTTGAGATGTTCGATCCGGACCGCCCGGGCCCCGAAGGCGCGGACATAGGCCTCGATGAACCACTCGGAGGTGCCGCACCCGGGCCAGGTCGAATCGTCGACGATGATTTTGTTATCCCCCTCGGCCACGACTTCCCGGCCGCCGAGGCGGGGACCGCGATTGAATGTCTGGTAGAGAACGTTCGAGAACCGCAGCGCATCCGCGGGGGATCTTGCGCCTGTTTCCGCCAGGATCCGCTTGTTGCGATAGACCATCCCCTTGATCGCCACCCGCACCTCGTCCGGACTCCTTTTTGTGAGCAATTCCCAAAACGGCTGGAGCGTCTCGAGCGGAATGTACTCGCCGGGCTTCAGCTCCTTCAGAAGCCCGAGCTCGGTCCCGCTCAGGTGGGACTCAACGAACTTGAGAATGAGGAGGACGCCGTCGGACAGGATTTCCGTGCCCGATTCCCGGGGCGTCGCGCCTCCTTCATACGGCTCGTGCTGCGCAAACGACTTGCGCATGGCAGATGGCTTGCGCATGGCAGATGGCTTGCGCCTGGCGGTCGGCGTCTTCATGGGGGTGACTGTATCGGAGCGTTTTTCGAGGTGTCAAGGAACCCCCCTCGACGCCGCACCGCCGCCTCGGTTATGCTCGATGGGCGCGGCCGGACAGGCGAGCCGTCCGGCGTCCCGAACCGGCCCCCGAGGAGGCCCCATGCCCGCTGAAGATGCACGCCCGAAACCGGCCCGCGGCAGCGATCGGGAGGCCCACCGGATCACCTGGTACTACGACTATTCGAGCCCCTACACCTATCTCGCCTCCACGCGAATCGAGAGCCTCTCCGAGCGGAACGGTTACGGGATTCTCTGGAAGCCGATCCTCGTAGGCGGGATCTTCAACGCGATCAACCAGAGCGTCTACGAGGCAAGGGCCACGCCGGCCAAGGCCCGCTACGGGGCAAAGGACATGACGGACTGGGCGCGTTACTACGGCGTGCCTTTTCGCTTCCCGTCGATCTTTCCGGTGAACTCCGTGAAGGCGCTGAGAGGAGCGCTCATGGCCATCGATCAGGGAGTCGTATCGCCTTACTCGCACCGCGTTTTTCGCGCTTACTGGGCCGAGGACAGGGACATCGCCGATGACGGGGTGCTGCGGGGGATCGCCGAAGAGACGGGGCTCGATGGGGCGGCCTTCAGCGAATGGACCGGCTGCGCCGAGACCAAGGAGAAGCTTCGCGCCCTCACGCAGGAGGCGATGGACCTCGGCGTTTTCGGATCGCCCACGTTCTTCCTCGGCGAGGACATGTACTTCGGCAATGACCGGCTCATTCTCCTCGAGCAAGCCATGCGCGCCGCCCTGGGCGTCGACGATCTGGGTCCTCCCGTTCTATCGCCCCTCTGATAATCATCCCGTGCTGTTGTTTTCCTATCCATTCACCAGCCGGACGCGCACACCCTCGGGCCCGTAATCGAGCACGTTCAGAGAGCAGTTGAACTGCTCGATGCGCGCGGTTGCCGCCAGCTCCATCCGGAGCGCATCCGCCAGGATCACGCGGATGACCCCGCCATGGCTCGCAATAGCTACACTTTCCCCGCGATGTCGTTCCACGATCTCCCGGAAAGCGGGCATCACGCGCTGGCCGAGTTCCGCAAGGCTTTCGCCATCCTTCATCCTGGCGCCGCCGAAGTCGGCATAGATGGCGCGAACCTCGTCGGCGTCCTCGGAAAGAATGTCCATCCAGCGCCGCCCCTGCCAGTGGCCATAGGAAGCTTCGCGGAAGGCCGGCACGGCGCTGACCTCGAGCGCATGCGGCCGGGCGATCGCGCGCGCCGTGTCGAGGGCGCGGCAGAGATCGCTCGCGTAGATGAAGTCTAGGGGCGTTGACGCCATCCGCGCCGAGAGCGCCTCTGCCTGCGCCAGGCCCTTCTCCGACAGGGGCGCGTCGAGTTGTCCGTAGACCCGGTCGCGCCACTCGTCGCTCACCACGCCGTGCCTGACGAGATGAACCCGGGTGATCTCGCTACGGGGCACGATGCGAAGGGCGAACTTGGGGAGATCACCCGTAACGGATGGAACTCGATCACTCATGGGTCTGCCCGGAATCGATGTTGACGGGTGGCACGGCCGGTTGTGATCCGCCCGCCGGAAGCCACGCAACTAGGAGCACGCGTGGCGCGGCGAGCAGCTTTCCCGAAAGAGAGACGCTAGCCCGGCGGGTGAAAACATCGTAACCGTTCTCCTCGATCTTGTCGAGAATCCGGGCGTAGAGCCTGAGGGCGAGCGTGGCGGTCACGCGCACCCGCCCCCGCACGTGCCCGAGCACCACTGCCCCCGATTCGTAGTATCGCCTGGCTCGCGCGATCTCGAAGGCAAGGAGCTTTCTCACCGGCTCGGTCACTTCCCGTTTCGCGAGCATGTCCGGCGTGACGCCGAAACGCGCCATGTCCTCCCTCGGCAGATAGATCCGGCCGCGTTCGAGATCCTCGCCCACGTCACGCAGGATGTTCGTGAGCTGCATCGCAATCCCGCAATCCACTACGCGCCGGAAGGTGGCCGGATCGGAACGCCCGAAGGTTCGCGCGACCATCAAGCCCACGACGCTCGCCACGCGCCAGCAGTAGCGATAGAGATCCCGCCACCGCTCGTAGGGCGCATGCTCGAGATCCATCCGGAGGCCCGCCGCAAGCGAGTGGAAGTAGAAGTGAGGCACGCCGAAGCGCGAGACAGCGCGCGTGAGCGCCAGGTAGGTAAGGTTCGATCCGGGACGGGCCAGGCGAGCGGAAAGCGAGCGGTCGATCCGCCGGAGCTGAACGCTTGCAACCTCGGGCACGGGGCTCTCATCCACCAGATCGTCGAGGCGCCGGGTGTAGGCGTAGAGCGCCCAGATGGCGTGACGGATCTCCCCGGGCAGGAAGAGCGAGGCGAAATAGAAGGTTTTGCCGTGGAATCGCGTGACGGCCCGGGCGTGGAGCGTCGCTTCCCGGTCGAGGGTTTTCTCGATGGTTTTCATCGCCGCTTCGCGATGCGCGCCGCTCCGCGCTCAGCCAGGCGCGCCACGGCAGCCAGGGCCGGGCGCGACGCGAGCAGCGCGGCGATGCGGGCGGACAGCGCCGCGGAGGGCACCCCGCCGGGCCAGAGCGCGTAGTGGCCGGCGGTCTGCAGCCCCTCGATCGGCGTGGTGATCAGTGTGTAGCGATCGCGCAGAAGGCTGCGATTGGGGTCGAAGGTCCAGCCGCCGGTGGCGCCGGCGGCGTTGAAGGTGAAGCGCTCGGCCGAAAGCGGCGTGCCCACGTCACGGAAAAGAATCTTTCCGGAAAGATCGGGGACAAGCCCCTCGGCCGTGGCGATCATCTCCTCAGCCACCCGGTCCTTCATCGCGCGGTAAACCTCCTTCGTGGCCCGCCCCTCGCGCCCCCAGCGGCCGAGCCAGGCGGCCGGGGCCATGGTCTGCAGGACGATGACGCTCTTGCCCGGCGGCGCGAGAGATGGATCGGCAAGCGTCGGGCAGCTCACTTCGAGCCACGCGCCCCGGTGAAGGCCGGCGTCGGCCGTCTCCTCTGGGTCGTGAATGCGCAACTCCGGAAAGTAGAAGACGTGCTGCGTCTTGAGGATGGGGGAGAGCTGTTCCGGTGAGGCGTCGACGCCCAGGTAAACGCTCGTGAGCGCCTCGGAAAGATCCCCCCGGGCGACCTCCTCCCGCGCGGCCGCAGGCAGCGCCTCGGGCGGAAGCAGATCACCGTAAAGGCGCTTCATGTCGCCGCAGGCGACAACCCGCCTCGTGGCGATGCGCTCGCCCCGCGCCGTCTCCACGCCCTCGACACGCCCGTCGGCGACGAGGACGCGAGCAACCGGCGTCTTGAAGCAAACCTCGCCGCCCCGCTCCCGGAGCGCGTCGACCAGGCCGTCGCAGAAAGCCTGGAGCCCCCCCTGCGGATACCAGTAGTCATGCACCCAGCAATGAAGGAAACCGGCGAGCACAGCCCAGGACATGTTCTTGTAGCCGATGCGCGAGACGAAGCTCCGCAGCTCCCGATCCTCGATGTGCGCGGAGGCCAGCTCGCGCGCGCCCGTGTTCATCATTTCGCGCAGGCGCCCGCCGTGGCGGGCTACGTGCAGCCCCGCCCGGGCCAGCGCAGCGCCGCGCCTCGCACCGCTGCGGTAGAGCGGCCCGGACGCGCCAAGAAGCGGGATCAGGAGCGCTTCGGCCTCACGGAGCGCCCGGAAGAGCGACCGGACGCCCGTGGGGTCCCGCGGAAAGGCGCCGAGAAAGGCCCGCTCCAGCGTGTCGATGGAATCGATCACCGCGTCCATCCCGGGCGCGACGAGTCGGTAGTTCGATCGGCGAAACTGGAAGCGGTCGAGGAGATCGAGATCGGCGAGCAGGGGGAAGACGATGCCCAGTTCCTCGAAAGACTGGTCGCCGGCGTCGAATGTGAATCCCTTGCGGGTGAAGCCGTTCAGACAGCCGCCGGCGTGGTAGCTCTGCTCGAGAACGAGCGGCCGCAGCCCCGCGCGGGCCAGGAAATGGGCCGCGAAGAGCCCGGCGACACCGGCCCCGACGACGACCACGTCGGCCGCTTCCGGGAGGAGGCCGGCGGGACCGGCGCTGGAGGACTCGCTGCTCGGGGACATCAATCCACGTTAGGAGAAGCGCGTGAAAACTGTCAAGTAGGCTGCACTACTCCTCGCATGTCATTGCACCACTCCTCGCATGTCATTGCGAGGAGCGACAGCGACGAAGCAATCCCCTGCGTGCACGCTTCTTTCCCGGCCGCCCTGGCGGGCGCGACTGGCCATGAGGTAACGTGGTGGCATGGAGGCGACACACGCATCGAACCCCGGCAAGGCGTCTGCGCGGGAGGACGCCGCGCTCACCGCGCTCATCAAGGAAAAAGCGCGCGCCCTCGGCTTCACCCGCGCAGGCATCGCGCGCGCGGAGGTCTGGCCCGAGTCAGCATCGCTACTCGACTGGCTTGCGCGAGGACAGGCCGGCACGATGGACTGGATGGGCCGCAGCCGGGAGACAAGGATGGACGTACGGCGGCTCCTGCCCGGGGCACGATCCGTTCTCTGCGTGGCCATGTCTTACCAGACCGCCCGCCCTCTTTCGACCGCGCCGCGTGAACGGTCACGCGGCTGGATTTCGCGCTACGCCTGGGGACGCGACTACCACCGCGTCATGGAGAAGCGGGTCAGGAGGCTCGCCCGCGCGCTTCAGCGGCTGCGCCCGGGCACGCTATGCGCCACGCGGGTCGATACGGGCCCCGTGCTGGAGCACGTCGCCGCGGCGCACGCGGGCGTCGGCTGGATCGGCAAGAACACCTGCGTCATCGATCGGAGGGCCGGAAGCTTCCTCTTTCTCGGCGAGATTGTCACCGATGCCCCGCTGGTTCCCGATCGGCGGGAACCGGATCACTGCGGGACCTGCCGGCGCTGCATCGATGCCTGCCCGACCGGTGCCATCGTGGCGCCCTACCAGCTCGACGCGCGGCGTTGCATCGCCTATCTGACCATCGAACATCACGGCGAAATCGACCCCGCGCTTCGGGCCGGGATGGGAACGCACGTCTACGGTTGCGACATTTGCCAGGACGTCTGCCCCTGGAACAGCGACGCGCCCGCAGGCGGCATCGAGGATTTCGAGCCCCGGCCGGGCGCCGAGGCGCCGGAACTGGGGGCGCTGCTCGAGCGCATTCAGTCTGACTACGAAGGCTTCATACAGGGAACCGCCATGCGCCGGGCGGAGCGCGCAGGCTGGCTTCGCAATATCGCGATCGCTATGGGAAACTCCGGCGAACGGCGCTTCGAGCGCGCCCTGGCCCGCCTTGCTGAAGATCCCGACGCGGTGGTGAGCCGGCACGCGCGCTGGGCGCTCGACCGCCTGCGAGACGTCGCGGGAAACGGGGCGAGCGGCGAGAAGCCGCCGCCCGGTTTCTCGCATCGTTTCTGAGGAGACCTGCCCATGGCAAGAATCAAAACCGTCGGCCCGCGTGAGGCGAAGGGCGAGATCCAGGAGCTCTACCGCCTCATCCTGACCGCCTTCCCGCTCATTCCGAACGTCTTTCAGGCATTCAGTCTTAGCCCGCCGCTGCTCCGCGCCATCTGGAAGGGGCACGTGGCCACCATCCAGTCGGGCAAGATGCCACGGCGGACGAAGGAGACGGTCGCCGTGCAAACCTCGCGCGCGAACGCCTGCCCCTACTGCGTCGGGGCGCACACCATGTTTCTGAAGGCGATTGGCATGTCCGAGGCGCAGATCGAAACCCTCGGGCAGGAGCTGTCCGGCGAGGCGCAGAGCCCGCTCGGTGATCTCTGGCAATTCGTCGAGGAAGTGGTCCAGAGGCCGAAGATGGTCGCCCCGCCCCTTGTTGCCGCGGCAACCCGTTCGGTGGGCGGTGAGTGTGAGTTTCTCGAAGCGGTCGCCATAACCGGCTACTTCACCCGGGTGAACCTCGTAGTCAACGCCCTCGGGGTCCTTCCCGACCTCCCCGCACCGCTCATGCGCTTCGAGCTTGGACAGCGCATTGGCCGGGCGATGGCCAGCCGGCTCACGCGCGCGCGTGTCGACTTCACGCCCAAGCCTGTGGTGGCGCGCCCCGCCGCCGAGACGCTGGCGCTGCTTGAAGCGGATTACAGGAACGCGCTCGGAGCGCCGCTGCCTCCCTTCCTCCGCCGCTTCGAGGCCTGCCCGGAGATTCTCGAAGCCGAAGCGTCCTGGCTCGGCGTCATCGCGCGGCCCGGGGCGATGGCGCCCGCCTGGGTTCCGCTCATCGAATCGGCGGTCGCTGATGAGGAGGGCTTCCCGGGCTTCGGCGCGGCGAGCACCGGGAGAGATCGGGCGGCGGGCCACAGCGCGGCGTGGGATCGGGCCGAAAAGCTCGCGCGAAGCGTGGCCCGCGCATCCTACCGCCTCACCGATGCCGAATTCGACGAGATCCGCGCGGCGGGTTTCAGCGATGAGGCGATCCTCGAGATCGTCGCCTCGGCCGCCTACTGGTGCGGGACCATCCGCATGGCGGCCGCTCTCGGGAATTGAGCGAAGGCGGCGCGGCGCCATCCGTTCCTCCCTAAACCGGCCTCAGTCGACGAATCCCGGCGGCGGCACGTAGCCGTCATTGAAGGTGTTCAGCCTTCCCGCGTTGTTCATGCCCCCATTCACGAGATCGCAGGCGGTACCCGCGGGCGGGCAGACGTTGCCGTCGGTGTCGAAGTTGTTCTGCAGCTTGTTCAGCTCCAGAAGGGTGCCCTCGGCCCCCGACTGGAGGAGGACGCCCACGTCCTGCGGCACGGGCAGGCTGAGCTTGCGCGGACCGATCTGATTGCGTCGCATCACGACGCCGGGCACGTTGATCCGGACGCCGACGTTGCGGTTGCCGAAGATAGTGTTGCCGTACACCTCGCTCCCCACGGCGGTATCGTCCCCCTGCATCAGCAAGAGGATTCCGGCATCCAGATTGCTGGAGATCTGGCTACTCCGGATCCGGAGCCCCACGCCTCGTCCCTCAACCCCGATCGAGTTTCCCGACGAATTGACCTGGAACAGGATGTGCCCAACACCTCCCAGCACGAATCCCGGCCCGGTGTTCTGGAACGCCAAGCAGCGTTGAAATATGTTGGTGATCCCCCCGGTACCGAAGCCTCCCGAAGTGTTCGCCAGAGCGGTGTTGCCATTGTAGAGCGCGTTGCTCGCCGCCCCCCCCGAGGTGAGCTGCTGCAGGAAGCCGAAGCCGAAGTTGAACTCGGCCAGGGAGGTGCTCACCTCCGCGCCCGGGCCCTGGTTCAGGAATCCGGACCCGCTCAGGAAGCGCGCCGTCGACGCCTTGACCACCGGCTTCACGGATCGCGCATCCACGAAGACCCCGTGCCGCCCCGTGGCCGGCAGGCCCGGCGGCCCGAGCGTTCCGTCGATGATGATGGCGTTGATCTCGACGAAATCGCTGCGATCGACATGGATTCCATCAAAACCCGATGGAGAGCGGATGCCGAGGTTCTGGATCCGCACGTTGCGATTGCGGACGAGGGGGTTGTCGGCGGTGATGCAGACGCTGTTCGGCGTCCCCTGCCCCACGGGGAGGCTTTGCACGTCGTTCATGTCCGCCGTGGTGTCGCAGACACCGTCGGGGCCGGAGGTGATCCGGTTGTTGGGCACATCGACGACGTCGTCGCCGGATGGCGCGGCGGTGTCGAGGGTGGCGTCGGCGCCGGCCGACACGCAAATCGAGTCGGGGGTTCCCTGTCCGACCGGAATCACCTGCGTCTCGTCGGCGCCCGCCGCCGCTTCGCAGATTCCGTCGGGGCCC
>JAUYMQ010000108.1 GCA_030698575.1 Deltaproteobacteria bacterium | reverse complement strand
CTGCTCGCGCAGCTCGCCGGCGTGGCCGGGATGCACTCGGCGGAGTATCGCTCGTCCAGATCCATCTCGCCTCCCTCGGCTGCGGCCCTGATTTTCCATGCTGTTGACCGACTGGTCCCGACACGATACACTACCACGTATCGGAGATCAAGACGTATCGGAGGTTTTGTGTCGGCAATCACGATCATCGAGGGTGAAAGCTACGCTGCGCTCCGGGAGCTCCCAGAGGGGATGTTCGACGCTGTCGTGACCGACCCTCCCTACTCCTCGGGAGGCCTTTCCCGGGCTGATCGCTCCCGATCTCCCGAGGTTAAGCACCGCCATTCCGGAAGCTTGACCGTCGACCCGAGCTTCTCTGGCGACAATCGGGATCAGCGGTCCTACGTCGTGTGGGGAGCGAAGGGGCTGTCCTCCTGCGGGCCGAAGCAGAAGTTGCACCTGGCTGGCAAACCCATCGAACTCATGCATGCTCTCCTCGCTCCCCTCGCTCCGGGGTCGCGGGTCCTCGACCCATTCGCCGGCTCTGGATCCACCGGGGTAGCCGCGCAGGAACTCGGGATCGAGGCAACGCTCATCGAGGTCGAGCCCGCCTACACGGAGATCATTCGAGAGCGTCTCGCCAGCGGCAATGTCCTTTTCCGCCACGAGCGGAATCAGGGAACGTTCGCGTTCGAGGAGTTGTCGTGACCAAGAGGGCCGTCATCTACGCACGCGTCTCGACCCGTGAGCAAGCAGACGGCGGCGTCTCGCTCGCCGCCCAGGAGGCCGCCCTCGCCGCCTTCTGCCAGGGCCGAGGGCTCGAGGTCGTGCGGACAGCCGTGGACCGAGGCGTCTCTGCCTCGGTCCCACTGGCCAAGCGCCCAGAGGGTGCGGAGCTCGTCCGCCTGGTCGAGGAGCGTCTCGTCGACGTGGTCGTGGCGCCGCGCCTCGATCGGCTGTTTCGTCGGGCGTCCGAGGCGCTGACGGTCACCGAAGCGTGGCAGCAGCGCGGCCTGGGCCTCCACCTGCTCGACCTCGGCGTGGACGTCGGGACGACGGCCGGGCGCATGGTGCTCGGGATCCTCGCCAGCGCGGCGGAGATGGAGCGATCGCTTCTGCGTGACCGCATCCGAGACGCCCTGGCTCACTTGCGAGCCCAGGGCTACAGCACGGGTCCCCCGCCCCTCGGCTACGCCTACGCGCCCGAGCGCGACGCCCAGGGGCGCCGGAGCCTGGTCGAGGTCGAGGACGAGCTGCTCACCGTGGCGCTCGTCCGCGAGTTCGTAGACGAGCAGGGGGAGACGTTCTCCGAGGTTGCCCGGCGGCTCAACGCCGCCGGCATCCCGACCAAGCGAGGCGGCCGCTGGCACCACGGCACCGTCGCAAAGATCATGCGTCGCTGATCCGGGCGAGGCCTACGCTGGGTCACGGGGCCACTGAAACGAGATCGGGCCCAATCTCTCGCGCGCCTGGATCTCGCAGGCTCTACCAAATGATGATGTCGCTGGAGAGACGCCCCCCTCCCAGCATGACGGTGTGGTGTTCGCCTCTGTGGCCCTCGTGGCGCTGGCAGGATCCCCCCGCCGGGGATGTCGCCGGGCACTTCGGACGGTTGAAGTGCCCGACGACATCTGCCCATGCCCCCGAGATGTTGAGGTAGCCATCGCGGTCGATTTGGGCTTGGAGCCTGCGAGGGGAGCTGTAGTAGACCCAAATCGCCGCGCACTCAGGGTCTGCGAGGACCATCTTGGCGATTTCCGCCCTGTTCGCGGCGCCCTGCTCCTTCTTGGGGTCCTGTTTCCCGTGAAACGAGATGCCCGCGACCGGAGCTTCCCCATCCCCATCCTGTTCGCCCATCTGGGTCACAACCTCCGTGAAAGCTGCAAACCCTCCCGCGTCTCGTCTGATCGCGGTTAGCTTGCGTGGTCGTTCCGTGAATCGTAACATGCCACCATGGATCCGCAAACGGCGCCGCAGATGATTCGACCGATCCCTCCGCACGTCTTGCGGAGGGCTCAGGCGATGGCGCAGGCTACGGCCGAGCGTCGCGCCGAGCGCTGCAAGGGAGACACGGTAGAGGACTACCTCTTCGTCTGCCCCGGCAGCTTCTCTCGGGAGTGTGGGGTCCACTTCGTTCAGGTCCGCACGCGCAAGCTGACATTCGGCCACTGCGAGCAGCCTGGATGCGGCGTCACGTCCCGAATCGACCCCTACCAGATGTTCTCGCTTCGCCTGCCGAGCGAGGGCGGCTTGCTGGTCCACCGGGATCACGCACCAGCTCTAGGCGTTGCCCTGGAGGCGATTCGACAGGCCATGTTTACCCAAGACCTTGACACGAGAGGGAACCCTCTAGGCGTTGCCCTCGATGCTCTATCTCGCGCTGCGGCCCTCGTGGCTGCATCAGGAGGATGACCTTGCCCCCCGCTCAACCTATCTCTCAGATCAGGCAGACCGTCGAAGTCTCCCGGGTCGAGCCCGCTTATGACAAGCAAGGAAGGCCACAGGCTGGCTACTACCGGACCTACGACGTCGAGGCCGGCGGGGCGGCGAGGATCCAAGCCGATATCACAACCGACTTCGGGGCAGGAGTCTACGATGCCGAGTGCTTCGAGGGTGGCGAGAAGATCGGAGAGACGCGAAGGTTTAAAATCGCTCCCGCAGAAAATCGCGCGCCAAAGAACGCCGAGGGCGACGTCATCGAACTCCGAGACCCAAAGGACGCAACCGAGCCTCCGCAGAGCCCCGGGGATCCGATAGACCCAAGATACGCCGCTCCGTGGGCCCAGATAATGGCGTCGCCTTTGGGCGGGATCCGCGCGCCGATGCAACTTCCGGGCGGAGGGTTCACGATGGCTCCGACTCTCGACACGACGCAGGTGCTCACGCAGCAGCTCGGCCAGGCGCACGGCCGCGTGTCCGAACTCGAGCGGCGCATCGAGGCGCTGCGCGAAGATTCTGACCGACGCATCGAGGGCCTTCGCGCAGAGTGCTCGGACCTACGCGAGCGCAACGCAACGCTCAAGGCGGAATCCCAGCGAGCCGAGGACCGTTACCGGGCTCTCGAGATGCAGCGTGAGAGCCACGCCCAACTCGCCCGGCTCGAGGCCCAGATGGCGCACGGGAACAAGCCTCTCGACCCGGCTATGGCCATGCTCCTCGACCAAGCCCGAGAGGACCGGCGCTCAGCGTCGAGAGAACGCGCCAAGACCCCGGCCGAGTTGGCGATGGAGCAGGCAATGGCCCAGATGGTCCAAGAGCGCCTGGTTGGCCCCGCGAACCAGGCCGTGGACCCGTACGCGTGGGATGACGATGACGATGACAACCCGCTCGCGTGGGCAAAGGAGCTCATCCCTGAAGTCCTGGATCGCATCCTGAGCGGAGACAAGAAGACTGCGGCAGATGCCAAGCCGCAGGACCCCCCGCCACAGAGCCCCCAATCCGCGACGCCAGCGCGCATCAACGGCCCGGCGCCCTACGCATCCAGAGAGTTCGGGGAGGCCCTGATCGAGAACCTCAACGCGATCATGGGAGGCTAGACAGCGGATGACCCCGCCGAATTTGTAGCCTCCGCGTCTCAGTACCTGACCGACCAGGGTCGCATCAAGCTGCTGGGAGCAGACGGAATCAACGAGTACCTTGCGTGGTTCAAGCGCGTGCCAGGCCTTCCGATGGGCGAGATCATCGATGCCATGCGATCGAACGGAGAGCTAGTTACGTGGCTCCTCGGAGTCAAGAATGCCTTCTCGAAGGCTGGAGGCGAGAACTGATGTCACCCCTGAAGATGCAAGGGCGAAGCCCGCGATTCCTGTGCGCTCCAATCAAGCGACTCAAGGGCCCCTGCGAGGGACCTGCGTGCCCGTACTACGTTGAGCAGCCAGCCGAGAAGGGAGCAGGAGCACCCATTCTGGCGTGCGTACTGGTCGAGATGGAGCGCGCGAAGACCATGTTCTACGCGGTGGCGTCAGAGGCCCTGACGGATCACGAGGGCCAGGCCATCAAGCTAGCGATGGGGATCGAAGACTCTCTCGGCCCTGGAGGAGAGTCCGAGACGTGCGCGGCAGCGGGCGGAACATGCGGCCAAGAGACGCTGGAGGGAGAGAACTACTGCGAACAGCATTTTGGCGGGTCGGGCTAGCCGTGTCGGCCGGATCCTAGCTTAGCCCAAACTGCCCAGAGTCTCCGGCGATCTCGGTAACAATCACCGACGCGATATTGCCGTCGGCCGTAGAGATGAGTTCGTAGCTCGTCGCCGCCGGGTCAATGGGGATGTTGACCCTCCCGAAAATCGCTGCGGTTGGCTCTGTGCGCGACAGGATCCGGGACGACGCGCCCTTGGTGACCTGAATGATCACTCCAGCCGTCGTCACCGATGAGAACTCGACAACGAGGCGCCCGTAGAAGCCAAGCGAACACGCTCGAAGATGAGCCGACGGAATTGAAATGAACGTAGTGTTCTCGATGCCCGTAACGTCATCTAGGACTTTAACGAGCGTTGAAATCATGCCGTGTGCCATTGCTTCATCCTCGGTGCCCTGACGAGCGGCATCTTACCTTCTTCGCTCTACACTCGCCCCATCTTGAAACGAGTTGCTTATTCTTCCGTGGACCCCAGCGCGATCTAGGCTCCGATGCCAACTTATCCGCCTTGATCTGGTTCCGTATCGCCTTTCGGCGCTCCTCCCTGCGCATCTCCTCGATGAGAACCATGCCCTCGCTGGTCAGTTCGCAACGAGCGAAAGCGGCGGCCATCAAGAAGCCCCGCTCGATCAAGGCCATCTTGGTGCGCTCGGCCCCCCGGCGCTCCTTAGATCCCTTCGCCTTGAGCCCCGCCTCGAGGAGAGGGATCCGCCCATCTCGCTCGTTTAGCAGGGCGCGCTTCATGGTCGGAGAGAGGCGCCTGGGTCTGTCTGCGTCCATCACAGGATCCCAGCCGCTCGCATGACGGACTCCTTCTGCTCAACGATGGCGTGGACGTGATGCTCGAGGGCATGGTCCGCGATCAGGTCCTCGACTATCAACGGCCAGCGCATTCCGGGCCTTCGAGCCCTCCCCACTACCTGGCCGTTGCTTCTCGGGGCCCATGAGATGTCGATCCTGACAAGGGCCTGATAAGGGATGTCATCTCTGCGAATGAGGTCAATGGTATCCTCGCCTGCCCCAGAAATGGCAACGACAGGAGTTCGGCCCGCGCAGAAGCCAGCGATGACCTTATCTCGCCTCGCGACGCTCACCGACCCCACGATCAGGCCACATGCATCTCTGCCCAGCGCTCTTTGGAGCTGGTGGAGAGGCTCGACGTGGTAGCAGTAGACGATGACGGGCGCCCCCTCTTCAAGATGAGCCCTCACGCGGTCTACGGCAACGGGCAGTTTGGCGAGAGCGAGCCCCTGCCGAAGACGGGCCATCTCTGAGATGTCACCGAATCCTGGATGCTTGACGCGCTCTAAGACCGCAGCTAGTCCGCCGGCGGCAGCGATGAGCTCGTCGATGTAGGCGTGGTCGATATCAACGGCTGTGCGGATGAAGCGCGGCTCATCGAGTCCGCCGAGGTCCCTCCACGTCCGGCGCAGGTAAACGCGCTGCATGCGCTCCCGAACAACCGGAGACACGTTACCACCCCTCGACCTGCCTCCGTGCTCGCCCTCTTCTCGCCCGCGCTGTACACCCAGGAGTTCGTCGAACTCTGCCTCGGAGTGGAACGCGCAGCGAAAGAGGCCGAGGAGCTTGAGCACCTCCTTGAGATTCTCGGGAACGTTGCTCATGGGCGTGCCCGTTAGGCCCCATCGACGGCTAGCGCGCCTGGCGATGGCCTCGGCGGCGAGCCTTCGATGCGTCCTGGGAGTGGACAGCTTGTCCACTTCGTCTAGGATCAGGACGCCTCCCCACCGGCCCCTCGGGAGCATGCGCTCGACAGCCGCTCGTCTCCGCTCGACTGGATCGCTCGCGCTCAACCCTCTGGGCCTTGGCAGGCTGTCCATCGAGATCACGGCCACCTCGGCTGGCTGGGGCCAGCGAACGAAGTCTTGGCGCCTCCACTTGCTCACGAGCATGTCTGGTCGCCACGCCTGAATCTTTCTCGCCTGGTCGTGAACGCCCGTAGCACGGCAAACGTATATCACCGACGCGCCGTACGGGATCGCCAGCGAAGACATCACCGCCTTACCCGCGGCCTGCTCATCCCCAAGGAGCGCTGCAACACGGGTGTTCAAGAACTCGGCGCCTTCGGGCTGCCAGGATCCTAGGCGCCACATGATGCGCGGGTCAGGGAGCGCCCCCGAGGGCAGGATCTCACAAGCCCCCAGGCGGCTCCAAAAGCACTGAGTGGGTTGATACTTGGGGACATCCAGCAGACGACCACGCGCACCGCCGGCGAGCCAGTCGGCGTGAGATTCCCTTACTTCGGGGTCGAACTGTGAAGGTAGTTCGAGCGCATCGGGGACATCGGCGTAGAGAGCGTACCAGTAGGGGCGTTCTCTCAGCATGGCTCCTCGACCTGGCTCGCCTGGCTCATGTCCTGTCTCTTCGCGCCCGCTGTGACCTCTGCTTCCGGTCGAGAGCATCGAGCACGAGCTCCTCGCGCTGATGACTCACGTCCAGCCTACACGAGGCGAACAGGCGGGGGTTAGTCTTCTCCGCCTCAGCCTCCAGGGCTTTGCGCTCGTCTTCCGGCAGGGCCGCGAGACAGGCCCGTAGCCGATCGCGTTCAGCCACGTGCCACCCTGCCGCCTTCTGCTCCGCTCGTGGCGTGACGGAGCTCGCAGGCGGCTTGGCGTTCGCGCGGCTTGGCTCGGCCGGCACGGCATCCCATGAGCGGCTGCGGATCCAAGCTGGGAGAGCGGGTAGGAGGGGAACTGATCGGCCGTCCGCGTGCGCCCGGTTTCGCTGCGTCCACAGCGATCGCTGGGCCGCCGCGCCTTCGAGGAGTTGGTCGGCCAGGCATTGGAGGGCGTCAGCGTTCAGGCCGACAGCAACCTCGCCAAGGGCTCGACGCACCTTGAGCGGAGGGGCTGTTGAGATCGCGCGGCCGTAGCCGAGCGGCGGGTAGGCTGCGAGCAGCTTGGTCGTCTGCTCCTCCAGCCAGGGATCGATAGCCGGGGAGAACGTGTCGCGTTTGCGCGGACGTTGATCCGTCGTGGCCGTAGCCGTGGCCGCTGAAGAAGATTCTAACAAGCCCCCCCCTTGGGGGGGGTGGGGGGGGGTGCAGACGTCGGAGATCAAGCCCGACGGGGGAGACTTTAGAGGGGGCTTTTCTGGTGGTTCTACTGATGGTACTTCAGGGTGATGGGCCGCATCGCCCCCCCCATGATGATCAGCATCATCCCCCTCCGGATGCTCAACATCGCCCCCTTGAAGACTGGCATCACCCCTCTCAGGATGGCCAACATCCGTCCCATTAACGCTTCCTTCTCCACGGCTCCGGTAGCAAATCAGCACGCGCTTCGTTCCACTCGACGACCGATCGACCTCGCGACCGATCCATGCCGCAGACTCGAGCGTGGCGACGTGCGTTTGGATCGTCCTGGGGTCCACGCCGATCGCCCGAGCCAGCCTAGTGTTACTCGGCCAGGTCGCCACGCCTGCTCTTCCGTGGGCCTGGATGGCGTGGTAGACTACCAGGGCAGTTTTGCCGACTCGATTACTGAGGACGTCCGCGAGCTGCCAGGATTCTAGTGTCGTGTAGTGCTGCGACGCATCGATCTGGGCTAGCAGGCTGTCCCGTAGGTCGTTCTGGCGCTCGACCCGAACTATGCCGGTCACGATGTCGCGTAGGCGTCAGAGGGTGTGATAGACTGTCTCATGGTTCGGCATCCTCCGGCCGTCCGCCAGCCAGAGCGCCCCGAGTTACACTGCTCGGGGCGCTCCCCTGTACGGCGGGTCGGTTAGTCTAGCATGGGTCCGATGGGCCATCCACGGAGCCCCCCACGCACGCCTGGCGCTCCCGCCTAGCCCGTGTCCTCCGCGGCCAACTCGACCCCGAGCGGGCACACGCCTACCCTCCGTCCCTGGTCTAACTCGCCGTCGATGCCGTCGATGCGAGACGCTAGTTCTCCAGGCAGGAGGTCGAGGAGCGGGCAGCAAAGCTCGCTCGCTCGCCATCGCTGGCATTTTCATCCACGAGTTGCCGCTTAAGCCGCTTAAGCCGCTCGATCCGATCCTTCGAGCGATTGATCCGTGCGACGTTGTCGGCTCCCCTCCGCTGGCGCAGAACTCTCGCCAGTTCTGCGCGCTCACGCTCGATCTCTCGGCGTAGCGCCTCGACGGGCGTAATCTCGTCCGTCACGGACTGCACGTCAGCAGGAGGTGACGGATAGCCGCCGTGCGCGAGACCCTGGACCTCCCGGCCCCCTCGGCGAGTGCTCCTCGTATGCGGTCGAGCACCTTGACATCGGATGGCTCTAGCAGGAGATGGTACGCGTGGGATGCGGATCTCCTGGCGCGCTGCACGCCGAGGGGCCTCAACCCGAGCCGCGCGGCGCCGGCGCGCCGGATCAGGCAGCGAATCGACGCGGCCTTCGTGCGCTCCCGGGGGCCGCCTAGGTCGGCGTGCCTATGGAGCGCGGACCACCCAGCGTCGTCGAGCGCGATGAAGATGATCCTAGGTCCGTCTTCATGATTCTTTGATACCGTCACGTTGATCTCCCATGCCTGTGCTGTTAAGATTGGATCATACCAACACGAGCAAGAGGGGCAAACGTGGAAAAGTTATGGTGCGAGGCGTGCGAGAAGTTCTCGGCTCCGATCGATGTCGAGTGTTGTGGGTCGCGCCGTCCGGGTGACAGCGGGTGCACAACGGCTCGCCCTCGGCCTCCAGACCCGCCTCCTCCTCCTGCCGCGGCCGGCCGCAGCAGGAGCACTTGGCCTCGCCACTGGCCGCGAGGACGAGGGCGGCCAGGGGCTCTCGTCCATCTGCTAGACGATTGCATGGATTGCGTCTCGTCTATGGCAGGCATCGGGCCGAGCTGCGAACTCGCCCTGGCGTGGGAAGGCCGGGAATGATGGGCATAACGAACCTAACGGCCCTTGCGGAGCCGATCCGTGACGACGAGGTGGCGTGGCGAGCCGGTCATATCGTGGCCGGAAAGGGCGCCAGGAGCAAACCGAGCGTGCTGCTGATTCCTTGCATCAACAGACACGCAGTGATTCGCCGCCTGAACGCTGCATTCGGGCCGCTCGGGTGGTCGGCAGCGTACGAGTCGGTTGGCGGTGGATTCGTCTGCCGCCTGACCGTGCGTGACGGTGACCGCGAGACCACGCATGAGGATGTAGGTGTGCCATCTAGCTCCGAGCCCCTCAAGGGCGGGTACTCCGACAGCCTCAAGAGAGTCGCGAGTAACCTCGGGATTGGAGCGTCCATCTCGACGATAAGGGATGTTTGGTCATTGGACTTCGCCGAGCGGCCCCCGCGTGGTGCGGATCGGGCGCGGTGGATCCGGATTTCCGAAAAAAAGGCGGCCGTCTACGGATACGCTCTCGTACCACGCCTGGACGACGTGCAGCACCTTCCAGCCGGCCTGTTCGGCGAGGCCGAAGACGCCGACCCAGATGATCTGCCTCGGGAGGATAGCGCCGACGAGCAGGTCGGAGACCGCACTGTGCCGTCTGGCCCAGACCCGCGCCCTGTGGCGCGGCGGGCTTCTCGGAGCGCGGCTGAGGTGCGTGGCGCGTTAGAGCCGTACGAGCTCCCGTACGAGCTCGAGGACTGGCTGGTCGAGTCGCGGGGCGACCACGACGCGGTAGTCCCGATCGATCTGTGTGCGGCTGCCACGGCCTGGGCTACTCGCACGGCTGGAGAAGAGGTGGCCGCGCGAGCAGCGGAGCAGTCAGGCTGGGACTCGTCGCGCGATCCGACCCGCGCAGACCTGGCCCGCCTGATCCACCTGGTCGGCGCGCCGCGCCCGCCCGAGCCCGAGCCCGAGGCCGAGGTGGATCCTGAGCCCGAGACGTCCTCGCCTCCCGGGTGCCCGCGCGCGTCGATGCACCGCTCTGGGCGGTCGTGCTCGACGTGCGGTGAGATCGCACCGTGAGGAGATCTGGCCCGCCAGTGCGCCGCGTACCACTGCGCGGCGGCACGACGGCGCGGAGTCGGGCTCGCCACCAGCGAGACTACGGGCCGCGTGCACTTCGCGCGGAGGCGGCGCGCATCTGCGCCATGCTCGACGAGCACGAGCACGAGCACCGATGAGCTCTCCTGTGCCCGTGTGGCACGCCATGGTCCGCGATGGTCGTCTCGACGGGCTCGACCGCCAGAGACTAGCGGCCTACCTGGAGCGCCTCGAAGGGATCCGCGTCGAGCTGGTGATCCGTCGAACTCGCGCGCGCCGCTCGACGGATCAGAACCGCTATTGGTGGGGCGTGGTCGTGCCGCGCGTGGCCCAGCACGTGGGCGAAAGCGGAGCCGATGGCCTCGACCGCATCCACTACGCGCTACTGGCGTGCTGGCGTGGATGGAGTGGCGAGGCGCTCGGACAGCGAGTGCCGCGATGTACGTCGTCGTCACGGCTGACGACGGCTGAATTCACGGCGTTGATCGACTGGGCTCGGCAGTGGGCGCTGACCGAATTTGGGGTAGACATCCCAGAGCCCGGAGGAGTGGCATGACCACCCAGACCATTACTGCGCTACACGTACGAGATGTCAAGGGCCTGTGCCGCCTAGACCTCGATACCGCGGGCCGCCCGACGCCGACCTGCCCTACTGACCCCTCACCGCCCCCTGCCAGGGTCGAGCGGCTCCCCGGGCAGGCCGAGCTCGTCAGCCGCCAGGTCGAGGAGGAGCTGGATAACCCGCGCCTTCGGCGCGAGATGTCGCTTCGAGAGCCCCACCTGCCAGCGCTCCGCCACCCAAGTGACGGGGCCACGGGTTTTTTTTTCGGTCCACTATTGACTCCTCCGGTTCAGTGTGCCAGTATACAGGGGTCGAGAGGAGGTTTCCAGTGTGTCCAGTGTTGCCGAGGACCCGAGGCTTCTGAAACCGAGGCGGGCGTGGGGCCCGCCGCAACCACCGGAGAGATGATGAGCACCACAGACACAGCCGCCCTCACCGCCCTCACCGCCTACGTCGAGGCCCACGCCCAGGATTGGGCGGGGCTCGAGTGGGATTCCAACGTTGCGGCCAGGGCCGAGGCCAAGTGCTCCTGCTGCGGCCGGCCGCGGCAGGAGGAGGAGGCGGGTCTGGAGGCAGAGGGCGAGCCGTTGTGCACCCGCTGTCACCCGGACGGCGAGCCGCCGGCCGGTGGCTGGCCGTCGGGCCAGTGCCCGGCCTGCGAGGACTGTGAGGCCGAGGGCGTTGAGCCCTTCGGTGAGCGCCTCGACTGACCACGCCGCCCCCGCCCGCTCGCGGCGGCCCCGGCTCGCGACCGGGAGGGGGTATCTGACGCTAGGCGGGCGTGGGGCCCGCCGCAACCAACGGAGAGCAAGATGAGCACCGACACCGCCGCCGCCGTCCTTCGCCGCGCCGTCGAAGCGGCAGCGGTCTCCTGGGGGGGGGGGCGACTGGACGCACGAGTACCGTTTGGACGGCGTCCAGCCGGAGTACTGTGACGGCGTCCAGCCGGAGTACTGTGACGGCGGCCGCCCAGGCTGCTCGCTCTGCGCCTCGGTAGCGTATTCTGCGGCCGCTGCCGCGAATTACGGCGCGGAGGCAGTCGAGGCCGCCGAGCGCGGCGACTGGGATCGCGCGGCCGGGCTGTGCGCGCGCGCGTCGCTCGCCGAACGTGATTACGGAGACGACCCGGTGTGGGGACCGGTGTCGGACCTGGCCGAGCGCCTCGCGTCCGAGGCCCTCGCCGCCGAGGCAGTCGAGGACGACGAGGAGTAGCACCAGCGCCCCCGCCCGCTCACGGCGGCCCCGGCTCGCGACCGGGAGGGGGTATCTGAAACCGAGGCGGGCGTGGGGCCCGCCGCAAGCCGAGGAGAGAGACGATGACGCGGCCACAGCCGCCTCCGCCGCCGCGGGGGAACTCGTTGGCTGCGGATGCCATAATTGGTACACGGGCGATGGCTGGGGGCCCGAGCCCGGGTGCCCAGCCTGCCAGGCCTCCGGGCCTGCGGTGACACCGTGAGCGCCTCGAATCGCGAGCGCGCGGAGGCCCACGTGGCTCTCCAGCGCGAGGACCGGGCCGCCCAGCGGCCTGTGAGGCCGTGGGACTTGAGCATCGATCTGTCCGGCCTCGACTTGCTCGGGGCCGACCTGCGCGACGCCCGCCTGCGCGACGCCGACATGGCCTACGCCAAGGGCCTCCCCGAGGAGGTGACGCCGTGACCCCCTCGATCCACTTCCGCGCGGAGGCCCACGCGCGCCTCCAACGCGAGGACCGGGCCGCCAGGCGGGCCGTAAGGCCGTGGGACCCGAGCCTCGTCCTGCGCGGGGCCGTCCTGCGCGGGGCCGTCCTGCGCGGCGCCGACCTGCGCGGCGCCTGCCTGCTCGGCGCCATCCTGTCCGGCGCCGACCTGCGCGGCGTCGACCTGACCGGCGCCGACCTGACCGGCGCCTGCCTGCGCGGCGCCGACCTGCGCGAGGCCGTCCTGCGCGAGGTCGTCCTGCGCGAGGCAATCCTGTGCAGTGCCCGCCTGCGCAGGTCCAACCTGACCGGGGCCGACCTGCGCGCCTCCGACCTGCGCTGGTCCGACCTGACCGTGGCCATCCTGCGCCGGGCCGACATGCGCGCCTCCGACCTGACTGGGGCCGACCTGCGCAGGGCCGTCCTGGCCGGCGCCGACCTGGCCGGCGCCGTCCAGGACGGCGCCCGCCTGGACGGCGACGAGGACGTGCCGTCACCGCTGACGCTCGCTGAGTGGTCCCTGCTCGGCGAGGAGGAGGAGGACGCTGATGCTGATGCGTGATGCCAGCAGGCTCGACATCGCCGGCGCCGTGAAGGACCAGGCGCGGGCGGCCCGCCTCGCGCGCCTGCGCCTGATCGCTGGTCTCCTCCGGGCGCACGACGAACTCGCGCGCCGTGAACTCGCCGACGTGCTCGATGTGATCGACACCGCCGAGGTGAGGCTGATCGGGCGCGTGTTCAAGGGCGGCAGCCGGATCGAGACCGGCGCGGGGGATAGACGTCCCGCGCCGAGCGAACCCGGGCCGGCGCGGGACGCGGACATCTGCGTCCGGGAGGCCG
>JAUYMQ010000105.1 GCA_030698575.1 Deltaproteobacteria bacterium | reverse complement strand
CCAATGCCCGCCGAGCCCATCCTAAACGGGACCGCCTGCGGGGCAGAATGCAATTCGGATTGGAATATGTCGGTTTTGATGCTTAAGTACCAAGCTATGAACTAGAATTAGAAAGTTCTGCTATCCATTGTTCCTGCAGACCGGGTCAGTCTATCACGCAGAGGGTCGGGCTCCCATCGCTCTCAATCCCCCAATAATACTGCTCTCCTGTGGCCTACGCACTGTAGGCCTCCGCGGATAGACTGTTCTGTGTAACACGGAAGGGTCGGGTTCCAAAAAAGTATCTTACGGTCCGATCAAGCCCCACCATCGTGTGCCCTGTCACCCCGACCGCAGGTACTCCCCTCTCCCCCCGCCGAAGAGCGAGAGGCCGAGCCGGAGGAAGCGGTGCGCCTCACGTTCGAGGGCCTTGTCCCCCGCCACGAGGGCCTGCGCGGCCTCGCGGGCCTGGGAGATCAACCGGGTCTGGGCAAGGAGGTTCGCCGTCCGGAAGTCCGGAAAACCGTGCTGGCGCGCTCCGAGGAAGTCGCCCGGCCCCCGCAGCCGGAGATCCTCTTCCGCCAGCCGGAAGCCGTCCGCGCTTTCCTCGAGAATTTTCATGCGCGCGGCTCCCGGGCTATCCGGCGGCAGCGGAGCCGTCAGCAGGAGGCAGCGAGACTTACCCGCGCCACGCCCCACCCGGCCCCGGAGCTGGTGCAGCTGAGAGAGGCCGAAGCGCTCGGCATGCTCGACCACCATGAGCGTGGCGTTGGGCACGTCGATGCCGACCTCGATGACCGTGGTAGAGACGAGCAGATCGACGTCTCCCCGCTTGAAGGCGGCCATGGTCTCGTCCTTTTCGGAGCTCCGGAGCTGCCCGTGGATGAGGCCCACCCGGAAACCCCCGAACTCCGCGCAAAGCGCCTCGTACATGCGGGTAGCGTCGCGAAGATCGAGCTTCTCCGATTCGCTCACCAGCGGATAGACGATGAAAGCTTGCCGGCCCGCAGAGACCTCGCGGCGGATGAGATCGTAGACGCGGGAACGCTCCGCATCGGTGAAGTGCCGGGTCTCGACAGGCTTGCGTCCAGGGGGAAGCGCATCGATGACCGAGAGATCGAGGTCGCCGTAAATCGTAAGCGCGAGGCTTCTCGGGATGGGCGTCGCCGTCATGACGAGCATGTGCGGCCGGTCGTCCCCTTCCCCCTTCGCGTGCAGCCGGAGCCGCTGCGCCACCCCGAAGCGATGCTGCTCGTCGACCACCACGAGGCCGAGCCGGCGAAATTGCACCGATTCCTCGATCAGGGCATGCGTTCCGATGACGAGCGAGAGGGCCCCCTCCGCCAGCGCGCGCAGCGACCGGCTGCGTTCCGCCCGAGGGGTCGCCGCGGTCAGGAGGGCTGCCCCCACCCCGGCCTCTCGCAGGAGCGGCTCGATCGTGCGGAAGTGCTGGTCGGCAAGGATCTCCGTCGGCGCCATGAGGGTGGCCTGCAGCCCAGCATCGATGGCCCTCGCGCAGGCCAGCAGGGCCACGACGGTCTTTCCGCAGCCGACGTCGCCCTGCAGGAGGCGGTGCATGGGATGGGGCCTGGAGAGATCCCGGCCGATCTCGGCGAGCACCACCTTCTGCGCTCCGGTCAGCTCGAAGGGGAGCGCCGCGCGGAGGCGCTGTTCCACGGGCCCCCCGCCGGGGCAGGGAACGGCAGCCTCGCGCGCCACATCGGCGCGCCTGAGCGCCGCGTCGAGCTCGATGAAGAAGAGCTCCTCGAAGGCGAGGCGGCGGTGCCAGGGGGTGCGCCCCGAACGGAAAGCCTCGAAATCGGCGTCGGGCGGCGGGCGGTGCACCACGCGGAGCGCCTCGCCTAGCGGCGGCAGCCCGGCCCTCTCGACGGCCGCGGGCGGGATCGCCTCGGGGAGCAGCGCCACCGTCTCGTCCATGACGGCGCCGATCAGATTCCGGAGCGCGCGCTTCCGCAGCCCCTGGGTGAGGGGATAGATCGGGCGCACCTCGCGGCCCTTCGCCTCCCCGGCGCCCTGCCCTTCCGCTTCGTCCGCGTCGAGAGGCTCCACCTCCGGCACGCGAAGCGCGCGACGGCCCCGGCGGAACTCGACCAGCCCGGTCAGGCGCACGAGGCGGCCGGGGGTGATCGCCGGCCGGTAGTTGTACCAGACCGCGCCGATCGTCCCCGAGTCGTCCTCGAAGAGCCCCTCGTGAACGCGAACGCCCGAACGCGCGCGGAACATCGGGCGGTAGGAAAGGAGGCGGACCTCGACGGTTGCCGCCTCGCCCTGGCGGAGCGTGGCGACGGGGCGGGCCGGAAGACGCTCCTCGTAGTCCCGCGGGAGCGTCCAGAGGGCGTCCCAGGCGGTCTTGATCCCCAGCCGTTCCAGGCGCGCCGCGGTCTTCTCGCGAACGCCCTTGAAGTCGGTGATCGGGCGAGTGAGGGCTTTCCGGATCTTCTCCAGGGCGACGCCCTGCGCACTCCTCCCGCCCGCTGCCCGGAGGCGCGAGACAAGGTCGAGGCCA
>JAUYMQ010000090.1 GCA_030698575.1 Deltaproteobacteria bacterium | reverse complement strand
TCAGCGCGCTCTTGTAGATCTTGACCGGATCATCGATCGATTCCAGGAGCCGGCAGAGCTGGTTCTGGAAGCGGAGGCGCTCATGAAGGGCGGGCATATCGAGTCTCGACCCCTGCACGTGACGGGGGGCTTGCTGTCGCGTCTCCGGCCACCGGCCGGAGTGGTCAGATGGCTCAGCTGCCGCCGTAGCCGATCGTGACCTTGTCCCCCTCCACGATGACCGGGACCGAGCGACCGCCCCGGGAGAATCGCAACATCTCCTGAAGCTGCTGTGAATCGCTCAGCACGTCGTGGTACTGAACGGCGTATCCCTTGTCCTGGTAGGCCTCACGGGCCGAGGTGGTGTAGGGTCAGGTGTCTTTGCCGAAGATACGCACATTTTTCTGCACCATCAGGATCTCCCTCGCGGTTCACGGCGCCGCCCCGGACGGCCATCCTAGCATCGGAACCGCGGCCGGTTCAAAGCCCCGACCGCCCCGCCGGGACCGGGTGATGCGAAACTCGTGACGCAGTCTCTGCCGTGGGGAGCGAACGATGAAGGGAAACGAGTGGTGAGCCGTGGAGGACTTGAACCTCCGACCCGCTGATTAAGAGTCAGCTGCTCTACCGACTGAGCTAACGGCCCACATCGTGATCCGAAAGAATCTGGGGTGAGTGATGGGGCTCGAACCCACGACCACCGGGGCCACAACCCGGTGCTCTACCGACTGAGCTACACTCACCATACATCTCGCTGGCTGCGGTCCCGCTCCGACATCGCAGCCTTCTTGACGCCGGGGCGGATGGTGCGCCTGAGGGGATTCGAACCCCTGACCCACGGCTTAGAAGGCCGTTGCTCGGTCCCCTGAGCTACAGGCGCTTCCTCACCCGGCCGGAACGCGCCCCGGCTGCCGTCAATTTCAGACACCTGACGAGGGGCGGTATCTTACCACAGCGCCGGGACGCCCCTGCAAGCGCGCCAGGCCCGCTCAACGCGCCAGGAACGGCAGACTGGTGGTCATTCCCCGGGCGTCCCGGATGACCAGGCTGTTGCGGCCGCCGCGTAGCAGGGAGGCCGGGACGGCGAGCTGCAACGACCCCTCGATCACCGGAAGATCCGGCCGAACCACCTGCCAGATGAGCCCCCCATCAGGACCTGTGAGACTCAGCTGGTACGGGGGCGTTCTCCCCTCGGGGAGAGGGAATTCGATCAGCACGGTCGATCCGGGACCGGCCGGGAGTGTGACCTCCGGTGGCTGGTCGGCCCCCAGTCCGAGGTGGCTGGCCGTGAGCTGAAGATGCGTCGCGGCACCCCCCAGGAGCAGCGGCGTCGAGGTCGCCGCCGGCGCGGTGCGCCGGCCGACGAGCCAAACGACCGGCAGGAGGGCTACCAGCACGATCAGCGTCACCTGCAGCCCGAGCGCCGGCCGTGCACCGCGGGGTTCCAGCTCCAAAATCTCCTCCTGACGCACGAAGACCCCGGCGCTACGGCGACTCCGCCGGCTGCCCCGGGGCCGCGTGTCCCGTCCCGCCGACGGGGCCACCCGCCACTTGATAAATGGCGCGCCTGATAGGATTCGAACCTACGACCCCCAGCTTCGGAGGCTGGTGCTCTAATCCAGCTGAGCTACAGGCGCGTAATCTCCTCGACGTTTCCGGGCACCGCCCGACGGGTCGCACAACGCTCGCGACCCCCGGCAGGGGCGTTGGTCGGGGCGAGTGGATTCGAACCACCGACCCTCTGCTCCCAAAGCAGATGCGCTACCAGGCTGCGCTACGCCCCGCTGTGACGCCGGACGACCCGCGTACTCCCGAGCGTCGGAACCCCCTGCAAGAGCGGTCATTCTAGGCACTTGCTCCAATGAGGTCAAGCATTCCCCGGACCGGCGGCCCCCGAGGGCTCCGGGAGGCGCTGGTCGGCCGATCGGATCCTCAGTGGGAACCGCGCGGCGGACGACTGGACGGCGCACCGCCGCCGGATGACCCACCGCGCGGGGCGCTCCCGCTCCCCCGCGGTGGTGAGGAGTGCCAGCCACCCGATCGCGGAGCGTTGTAGCCACGCGGCGGCGCGGTGGCACCGCGATACCCATAACCGCCATAGTACGGATAGCCATAGCGATAGGAATACGGATAGGCGTAGTAGTAGGAGTAGTAAGGGTAGGGGTCCGCATACGGGTATGCCCAGTAGCCGTACCCGTAGGGCGCCCCCACGTAGGTATAAACGCCGCCGTACCAGCGTTCCACCGGCGGCGGCGCCTGGCCGGCCTCCTCCCCCGTCGTCGCGCCGGATGATTTCGTCCCATTGCTCGTCGCGCCCTCCTCGAGCCGGCGGGGTCGCGACCAGGATGGGGAATCGACGCGGCGTCCATTGCGAACCACGACGCCGATGAGGGCCTCGCCGGCGTCGGCCGCCAGCAGGCGATCGAGGTCGCCGGGTCGCAGATCGAAGTGCAGGTCGCGCGACCGGATGAGGTCCACGATCAGACCTTCCTTCATGCCGGCCTCCATGAGGCCGAGGACGTAGTCGACCGACAGGCCGTCCGG
>JAUYMQ010000086.1 GCA_030698575.1 Deltaproteobacteria bacterium | reverse complement strand
CGAGGCCACGATCGCCGAGAAGGTAAAGGACGACAAGGAAGGCGGCTCTCCGATGCCTTCGGGCATGGACTACTGATCGCCCTTCCCTGTTAGCGCCATAACGCGAAGAGCCCGGCGGCAGCCCCGCCGGGCTCTTTTTTTCCCGGCCTGCCCTGCCTGTCCCGCCTACCGGAGCACCGCCGGCAGCCCCGGCGCGGGCGCTCCCCTGATCTCGCAACGGCCCGCGCGGCACACAGCCTCGGCCGACTCGTCGCATAGATAGACCTGGGGACAGAGCAGATCGCCGGCGCAGCGGGCCGTCCTCGCCTGGCCGTAGGCCGCGGCAGCCTTCCGGGCCAGGGCCACCTGCTTTCCCCCCGCATTGCAGGGGCAGCAGTCCCGCTGCGCTTCGACGACGCAGTCGCCGTCCTTCCCGCAGGAGAAGTAGTCCGCAGCGACGCCGGAGGGTCTCGCCCCGCCCGTTTCGCCCGCCTTGCCTTCGCCGCGGCAGCCAGGCAGGACCGCCAGGAACAGACCCGCCAGAAACAGAGTCGCCAGGGCAAGCCCGGCGCCCTTCGGTATCCGGTCGATCATCGCGCTGCTTCCCCCCTCTTCAGATCACCCTCATGGGTCATTCGTCTCCCCCTCTTCTCACGTCTCCCCCTCCCGGCGCCGCCGCGACCACCAGGCCAGCGTCAGGCCGCCCAGCGCGGCGGCGCCGAGCGCCAGAAACACCCCCCGCCATCCCGGCGGGCCGCCGCCCGGCGACTCTAGAGGCGCGGTGAAGCTGTTCATCGCCGCCTGCGCATCGGCCACGGCGCTTTCAAAGATCTCGGATCGCGCGGTGTAGGTGATGATGCTGTGCCCCCCTGGGCCCGGGATTAGCGTCTGGAGCTGCTTGAAGCGCTGAACTTCTCCGCTTACTTCCCTCTCGAAGGCCGACTCGATGTAGATCGCGCGAACGCCACCCACCGGTGTGATCCCGCTCCTCACGATCAGGTAGTCTCGAATGCCTTCCATCTTCTCCATGCGCTGATCGAGATCCCGAGCCACACGCCCGAGCCCCTGAACGGTGGTCTCGATGATCTCGCCGATGACCACCACATTCAGATTCGAGGTGAAACCGTCGTGGGTGGGACCCAGGAAGACGACACTCACCTGCTCCGCCGGCTGGGGGCGGATCTGCCATCCCGCGGGCCCCCGCATCGTGAACCCGAGCTCGGCATCGGCGTAGCGTTCCCCCAGGGAGACCGCGCCCGCAAAGAGCAATGTCAGCAAAACCACCGACAGGCGTTTCATATCCCTGCGATCTCCCGCACGAACTCGACCACCTCCCGCCGCACCCGCTCCGCTTCACGGTCGACGGTGATGACGTGGTAGGAGTCCTCCAGAACGACGAACCGCTTGTCTGTGGCCGGCGCCTCCGCATATAGCCGCCGGGCGCCCGACAATTCGATCACGTGATCTTCGGCGGCAACCATCACGAGGAGCGGCATCCGGAGGGCCGAAAAGTCACCCGGGAGCAGCTCGAGCAGTTCCCGGAGCGAATTCGCCGCCGCGAGCGACTGCATCTTGTAGCTCGGGTGCCGCGCGAGAGCCACCGGATCCTTGATGTCGGAGGTCTTCTTTTTGAAACGCTTCACGCGGGAGATGAGGGGAAGGAGGGGCGCCAGCCGCGAACGCAGCTTGATCGCGGGCGAAAGCGCGATGAGGCCGGCCACCTCATGTCGCGAGGCCAGCCGGATAGCGAGCGAGGCCCCCATGGAGATTCCGCAGAGGAACTGCCGGTCGGTCCGGCCGGCCAGATCCTTCAGGGCGGCTTCGGCGGCAGCCTCCCAGTCCGGCCAGCGGGTGGCATCGAGATCCAAAGGGTCCGTGCCATGCCCCGGCAACAGCGGGCAGGAAACGGTCACGCCGGCGGCCGCAAGCGCATCGCCAAGATCGCGCAGCTCGTAGGGCGTGCCCGTGAGCCCGTGCAACAACAGGCACCCGACACGCCCGCGGACTATCAGGAAGGGCCTGACCCGATCCGTGGAAGACATGTGCGCCCTTCCGTCCCTATTCGGTGTACCTCATTCGTTCTTGACGAGGACCTGCCGAATAATAGCGGAAAGACGATCTACGATCACCTGTGGATCTGCGGTTCCTGCCTTGTTCAGGTAGACGGCGGGCTGGCAGGCTTTGAGGACTTTCCTGAAGTTCTCGTCGCACTTTCGCACGGAGAAGAAGATGATCGGGATGCGCGCATGGCCAAACCCGCGCTCGATGGCGCGCATTGCCAGCGCGCTCTGAAAACCGTTGATCAGAGGCATCTCGACGTCCAGGGTTACGAACCCCGGCGGCCGCCGGGCCACGAGCGCCGTGGTGAACTCGGTGAGGAATTCACGGCCGTTCGGGCAGGTGCGCACCTCACGGGCGAGATCCCCCTTGACGAGAAGATCGGCAATAAGCTCGGAGAGCGTCTGTGCGTCGTCCGCGACGATGGCTCTTTCGGCGGTTGCCGGTCCGGCCACGCTGGTGCCAAGAACCAGACCGCAGAAGATGCAGCGTTTCTGGAGCGCGCCTTCGACCACCAAACGGTGTGTCTCGACTACTTCGCCGCACCCCTGGCAGTAGACGAAGTTACTGTCTGTCAATGTCATGGGCCTCACTCCGCCGGGCTGGGCGAAACCGCCAGGACCCTCGTCCGCGCAGAGGTCTGCGCGCGAGGGGCCGGCCCGGGCGGTCACGACCTCCTTATCGGCATGTGGGCGCCCGATCTTGGGAATTTCGTGGCGGGTGGCTAGGGGGAGGAAAAGCCATTGAAATCTGACGGGTTGGGAACCGGGAGAAGGTTCGGGGAAAGGGGGGAACCTTCAGAGAGAGGAGAGGCGCTCCCTGGCCGCGGCATGGGCGGCCTCGATGACCTCCTTGAGCGGAACGCCTGTTGCTTCCGCGCATCGGCGGCAGTCGTCGTACTCGGGATGCATCGAACGGATGCCCGCTTCTCCGCCTGCGAGCTTCACGCGCACGCGCCCATGAGGCGTATCCACCTCGATGGTCCGCCGTGGAAGAATTATCCGCTCGGCGCGCGTTACGCGCACGCCGATGGCGCTCGACTCGCGGAAGATGACCTCCGCGAGCCTCGCGCGGTCGGCCTCGGCACCAATTACGCGAAGAAGCGTGCCCGGACGCCCTTTCTTCATCTGGAGAGGAGAAAGCGAAACGTCGAGTGCGCCGGCGGCCACCAGCCGTTCCGAAAGGAAATCGTAGATCTCCGGGTTCAGATCGTCGATGTTCGTCTCGATGACCGAAACCGCGTCCCCCTCGAGGGGCTCTTCCGTCTCGCCAAGGACCACCCGTAGAACGTTTGGAAGGCGCGTCGCCCGATCGTCGCCGGCGCCGTAGCCCACCCTGTCAACGCGCATCGGCGGAAAGACGCCCGTGCCGGCGGCGAGCGTCGCCATGAGCGCCGCCCCCGTCGGCGTGACCGTTTCCACCGGATCGCTCGCGCCGTGCACGGCCATACCCGTCAGCAGTTCAACGGTCGCGGGCGCGGGCAGTGGCAATTCACCATGCCTGCTCGGGACACTCCCCCCGCCGAGCGGAAGCGGTGAGCAATGGATGCGCTCGACGCCGAGCGCGACAAGCCCCGCGCAGCTCCCCACCACGTCGATGATCGCGTCGACCGCGCCCACTTCGTGGAAGGTGACGGAGTCGGGATCCGTCCTGTGGACCTTCGCCTCCGCCTCGGCGAGCCTGCGGAAAACCTTGAGGCTGGCCTCCCTGACCGCCGCTTCGAGAGGCGCGCCCTCGATGAGGGCGCGGACGTCGCGAAAGGTCCGATGCGCGTGCCCCTCGCCCTCCCCCGCAAATACCTCGACGTGGGTGGCGCCGATGGGCCCGCGGCTCACCTTCGATACCTCGACGCGGTAGCCTTCGAGCCCGAGCTTCTCGACGTTCGAGAGAATTGCCTCGCGGGGGAGGCCCAGGTCGATGAGCGCGCCCAGCACCATGTTGCCGGAGATTCCGCTGAAGCAGTCGAAGTATGCGATGCGCATCTCAGGCCTTCCGGTTCATCGTCGCCGCGGCGAAGCCCGCGCCGAAGCCGTTGTCGATGTTGACCACGGTCAGGCCCGACGCGCAGGAGTTGAGCATGCCGAGCAGCGCCGCCAGCCCGCCGAAGCTGGCCCCGTAACCCGTGCTCGTGGGCACGCCCACGACCGGGCAATCGACCAGGCCGGCGACCACCGAAGGCAGCGCACCCTCCATCCCCGCGCAGACGATGAGCACCTCGGCCCGCCGGACGTCGTCCAGGTGATCCAGTAGCCGGTGCACACCCGCGACGCCCACGTCGAATAGGCGCTCTACCTCGTTTCCAAGGAGCTCGGCGGTAAGCGCCGCCTCCTCGGCAACCGGAATGTCCGCCGTTCCGGCGGTCATGACGAGGATGAGCCCCCGCCCCCGCCGCGGGATCTTCTCCTGGCGGATAACAAGCGTTCTCGAAACCGGATCATAGCGCGCAGCGGCGATGGATCTGCGCACACGGGCGGCCTTCAACGCGTCGACCCGAGTCACGAGGGCGTTCCCTCCCCTGGCGCGAAGGCTTTTCAGAATGGTGACGATCTGGGGCGCGCTCTTCCCCTCTCCCAGGACGACCTCGGCGAAACCCTTCCGGAGCTGGCGGTGGTGATCGATCTTCGCGAAGCCGAGATCTTCGTAGGGAAGGGTCCGGAGCGTCTCCAGCGCGCGGTCAATCCCCACGCGGCCGCTGCGGACCTCCTCGAGAAGCTTCTGCAATCGTTCCTGGTTCATGGGCTGGCTGTGGCGCGTCGCGCGCGAGACTGGATGTGTTCGAATTCGCGATGGGAGGTGCGGGAAGGAGGCTCGAGCACTTCAGATGCGCTTGATACCCATGCGGAGGGAACGTACCACGAGCGTGCCGTCATCCGGCTCCAGCTCGATCGTCCGCCCGTAGTTGCCTCCGACGTCTTCGGCCACGAGCGGTATGCCGAGCTGTTCGAGCTTCTCTCGGGCCGCCCGCGCGTTGCGCTCCCCGATGTTCGAGCCCCCGGAACGCGGCACTGCCTCGAACATGTGAGCGCCACCCGCCGTCTTCGCCAGCAACGCGCCGCGCGCGCATCCAGCTTCGGCAAGCGCGGCGAGCATCGCCTCTATCGCGCCGTCGACGTATTTTAGCGGATTTCCGGACGGATTTCCTCCAGGCTGGGAGGCCAGGAGAGCGTGGGCGAGCCCGCCCACCTTGGCGTAGGGGTCGACAATGGCAATGCCGAGGCAGGAACCAAAACCGTAGGAAATGAGACTGTCCGGGGCGCGGGCGAGACGGATTTCCGCGAGCCCTACCTTGATCTTCTTCATCCCGGAGCCACCCCCAGCCGGGAAATAACCGTGCTCACCGACTCGGGGTCGGGAAGCAGGAAGAAGTGCCCGCTGATCTTCTGGTCCTTCCCGAAAAACTCGGTCTCGATCAGAAGCGCCAGATCATCGGTCAGCCCCTGCTCGATGAGAAGCGCATCGACGATCGCTCCGGCCATGTCGTAAACGATGGAGGGAACCGACGGAATCAGCGTCATGTCGAGCATGGATCCGAGAGCGTTCAGGTAAGCAGAGGCGAGGATGTTACCGACCTCGCGTATCGACGACGCGCCCTGCTCGGTCCACTCGTCCCCGGAGGGCGCCCGATCTCCCAGCAGCGCTTTCATCAGCCTGTCGGCGCTATCCCGTGGAAAGACCAGAAGGATGTGCCCCGTGATGTTGCCCATGAGCTGGCAGTAGACCGCCGCCACCGGTCGCTCCGACCCCCCTACGGCATCGGGAACGCGGCTGAAGGGGGTGATGGTCACGCTGGGCACCCGCATGCCGACGTCGCGGCCGATCATTTGAGCAAGGGCCGTGGCCGCGTGGCCGACGCCGATATTCGATATCTCGCCCAGAAGATCCGTATGCCTGCTCGAGAGCGCCGCAAACCTCATGAAACATCTCCTGCCTGATGCTGCGGGATATTCAGCGCCTCCGCCGGCACGACCGCCTCGAGTCCGTAGGGATCGAGCACGAATACCGGCAGTCCGTTTCCCAGCACTGTGATACCCGACAGGCATTCGAGCGCCGAGAGGGGGCGACCGAGCTGTTTGACGAAGACCTCCTCCTCGCCAACGAATGCATCTACAAGCAACGCCGTCCGCCCGGCGCGCGTGTCGACCACCACCACCTGCCACGCAGAGCCCGGACCCGCCTCCATCCCCTCGGAGGCGTCGAGCCCGAGCAGGCCCGCCAGGGATCGCGCCGGAACGAGGCCGCCCTCGAAACGACAGAACTGCGGGGCGCCGCCCGATCGCGCCCCGTCGAGCAAATCCTCCGGCTCGACCTCGAGCGCCCGGTGCAGCTTCGGGATGGGAATCGCGAAAACTTCCTCCCCCACCCGGACGATGAGGGCACGCAGAATGGCGGCGCTGAAGGGGATCCGGAGCGTGAACTGTGTGCCCTGGCCGGCCTTGGTTCGGGCGCTGACGGTCCCGCCCAGCCCCTGCACGATCGACTTCACGGCGTCCAGTCCGACGCCCCGCCCCGAAATCTCAGAAACTTCGGTCGCAGTGCTCATGCCCGGAAGGAACATGAGCGCAAGGACGGACTCCTCGTCGAGCACCTCTGTCGCGGCTTCGTCCAGGAAGCCCTTCCGGTGCGCCGCGGCGCGAACCCGGCCGACATCGACACCGCGGCCGTCGTCCTCCACGTGAATCACGGCGATGTCTTTCTCCCGGTAGGCCTCGACCAGCAGCCGGCCCTGCCGCTGCTTTCCCGACGACTCCCGATCGGCGGGCGACTCGATTCCGTGATCGAGCGCGTTCCGGACCAGATGAATCAACGGCTTGCCAAGGGAATCCACCACGGCGCGGTCAAGCTCCAGTTCGTTACCGCGTATCTCCAGGCGGACTTCCTTGCCGCGCATGCGAGAAACGTCGCGCACGATCCGCGGGAGCGTGCCGAGTACCCGCTCGAGCGGTGTCAGGCGGATGCTCATGGCCTGGCGCTTCAGTTCCTCGAGGGAAGCCTCCAAACGGGACAGACCCTGATGCAAGGCTTCTGAATCGAGATTACGCGCGATCTCCCGCAGCTCTGACTTGTTGAGGATGAGCTCGCCGACGGCGTCAACGAACCGGTCGAGCGACTCCACGCGCACGCGAACGCTTGCAGGCTGTCCCGCGGCCGGGGCCGCCACCGCGGTGGCCGGCGATTCGGGCCGGAGCGATGGCCTCACCGATGCGACCGGCGACTGGCCTGCGGCTTCCCCGGCTTCGACCACCCGGACGTCGGCAATCTCCGAGATCGCGGCCAGTTTCCCGGCCACTTCACCGGCCGCGTAATCAGAATTGAGATCAGCGTCTACGATCCGGCCGTACCGGCCCGATTTGATGACATCGATATCAGGACGGAGGTTCCGGACCGTTCCCAGCAGCTCGAGCGTCCGGACTGCCAGGAAGCCGCGGGCGCCTGGAGAGACCGAGTCCGCGGCCACGCGGAAGCTCACCCGCAGATCATTCTGCAAGGGAGTCCGTGCGATCGCCTGCGGGGCGTGTTTGGCCCCGGCCGATGGGGCGGGCGCGTCTGTCAGGAGCGCCTGAATCTCTGAAAGAAAAGGGGTGACGTCTGCGAGTGGCGACTCGGCCTCGACCTGGCTCACCATCTGATCGAGAACATCGATTGTGCGGAGCAGTAGATCGATGCGGGAAGGATCCAGATCGCGCTTGCCGGAGCGCACGAGATCAAGCAGGTCTTCGAGCGCGTGGGCGAGAGCGGCAATTTCTTCGTAACCGAGCGAGGCGGCCATTCCCTTGATGCTGTGGGCGTTGCGGAAGAGCTCATTGATCCGCTCGGCGTCGCCTGGCGCCTTCTCGAGCGCAACGAGCTGCTGCCCGGCCAGCGCGAGATGCTCGCGGGCTTCCTCGACGAACATCTTCCTGTACTTCTGCATGTCCACGGTCGGGCCTCGGAGTATGCGAGGGTGTCAGCGTGACGTGCCACAATCTACGGGTCAGGCGCCCTGGGAAACCTTCTTCACGACCTCGAGGACTTTTTCAGCCTGGAAAGGCTTGACGATGAAATCCTTGGCGCCCGCTTCCAGAGCCTCGATCACGAGTGAATCCTGCCCGAGCGCGCTGATCATCACGACCTTGGCGTCTCCGTGCTCCTTCCGGATCTCCCGGAGCGCCTCGATGCCGCTCTTCAGCGGCATGACGATATCCATCGTGGTGATGTCCGGCATTAGCTGACGGTACTTCTCCAGCGCTTCGTTTCCGTTCGAGGCTTCGCCCACCACATCGAAGCCTCCCTGCCGCAGGATGTCCTTGATCATCTCTCGCATGAACAAGGCATCGTCGGCCACCAGCACCCTGAGTGCCATGATTCCTCCTCTGTCCGGCTACTTGCCGAACACTCTCGATGCGCGATCCGCCAGCGTTTCAAAATCGATTAAATTCACAACGCCGCCCTTTCGCTCCCACACGCCTTTTACGAATGCGACTTCCATGCTGGCCACCGCCGGTACGGGGCTCCGCCAGGTGCCGAGGACGCGGTCCACAAGGATCCCGATCTTCATTTCGGGCACTCGGAGCCGGAGCACCGCCGCCGACGCCCCCCGGGGGCTCCGGCCCTCCCCGAGCAGCGCCCCCGCGTTGGCGACAACAAGCGGCTCGCCATGATGGTAGAGAAGCCCCTCGGCCCAGGGTGCCGCATGGGGCACGCGCACCCACCGCTCCGGGTCGATCACCTCGAGCACGTCGGCCAGGCCCAGGGCGAAGATCGTGCCGCCAGCCATGAAGAGCACGTACTGCGCGGCGGCCTCGTCGCGCGAGGGGCTTTCCGGGGCCTGCTGATTTTCCGCCGCGGCCTGCTCCATGCGTCGCCTACCTCCCCACTCTGAATTTTGACACGACCGTCTCGAGCTTCTCCGCCATGAGCAGAAGGTCCTGAGCCGAAAGCGCCATCTCTTCCATCGAAGCCATCTGCTCCTGCGTAGCCGCGGTCACCTGCTGCGTTGCCGATGCATTTTCCTCCGCGACCTTGGCGATCTCGTCGGCGTTGACGACGAGCTTGCTCGAATCGCCCGCCTGCTCGGCCGTCAACGACTTGATGTCCCCGGCCCGGTGGGCCACGTCGGTGACGCTCGCCTGAATTTCCTCCAGGAAACGGTTGATGGTGTTCATGTCCTCGTTTCCCTCGTCCAGTCCCGCGCACCCCTCGCGCATCTTCTCGACAGCGGCCTGGCTCTCGCCCTCGATCTCGTCCAGCAGGCCTGCGATCTGCTCGGCGCTCTTGCCGGTGTTATCGGCAAGCTTCCGGACCTCCTCGGCCACAACGGCAAAACCACGGCCGTACTCGCCAGCGCGCGCCGCCTCGATGGTGGCGTTCAGCGCCAGAAGGTTGGTTCGCTGAGCAATCTTGGTGATGACCTCCGTGATCTTGTGGATGTGCCGCGTTCGCTGCTCGAGGGAGTAAACCTGCTTGCCAGCGTCCTCCACCTGCTCGAAAACCCCACGGAGTTTGGTGATGGCGTTCCTGGAAAGCTCGACACCGGACTCGGCCGTGTGGCGCGCCTTGTCGGATGACTGCGCCGCTCCCTGAGCGCTTTCGGCGGCGGCCTTCGCGCTCTCGGCCATCCTGCGTATGAGCGCATTGACCTTCTCGACCATCTCCATCTGGACGGCGGAGCCCTTGCTCATGGATTCCATCCCGCCCGTGATCTCCTGGGTCGAGGCCTTCATCGATTGCGCGGATGAGGAGAGGCTCTGCGCCATCGTGGACACCTCCAGGGCCGTGCCGGTGATGTGCCCGGCCAGTTCCTGGAGGCTTCGGAGCATGTAGTTGATCCCCTCGGCTATATCCGTCGTTTCATCCACGAAAAGCTGGTGGCCGAGCTTGACCGGCTCGCTCAGATCGCCGCTCCCGATCCGTTCGGTCGATTTCCGGATCTCGTCGAACTGGCGCGTGATTCCGTTGGAAAAAAATGAGCCCACGAGGAGACCCACGAGTATCGCAGCAGCGATTGTGCCGAACTCGCCGAGCGTCCCGGTCACGTCGATCCTGGCAAACAGATGCGGGACCGCGATGACGGCGATGATCACCATCACGAAACCCACGATGAACTTGTGAGAGATGAGAACTCTCATCCTATTCCCCCTTCAGGTACGCACCTGGTAGATCCGCTCCCTGGGGCAAACTGTATCGAAATGGCTGCGCGCGCTTTGCGACAGCAGTTCCGTTCGGCCGAGGACCAGGAATCCCCCGGGCTTCAAAACTTCGCTGAAACGCTTGAGGAGCCGGTCCTGCTGCTCCCGTGTCAGGTAGATGAGCATGTTGCGGCACATGATCATGTCCTGCCGGTGCTCCGGAACGAGCCGCAGAACGTCCGCAACTTCGTGGCGAACGATGACGCGCGTCCTGCGCTTGACCCGCCATCCGTCTCCGCTCCGATCGAACCACCGCTCCCGGCGCTCAGCCGCTAGCCGGCCAAGCCGTTCGTCTTCGTAGAAACCCATTCTTGCCCGGGCGATCATCTCGGCGTCGATGTCGCTTCCGAAGACCTCAACGTTGCGGGGCCTCGCCTCAGGGCGATCATCGAGATACTCCCGCGCCAGGATAGCGATCGAGTAGGACTCCTCCCCGCTCGCGCACCCGACACTCCAGATCCGGATGGGGCCCGCCCTCCGGGAGAGCTGCCGTTCGCTTCCCGGCCGAAAACCTCCCTCGACGAACAGCTGCGGCAGGCACAGCGCCCGGATGCGCTCGAAGCAGCCCGGGTTCCTGAAGAACTCGGTCACGTTTATCGTGAGCGTCGAGAGAAACGCGCGGATCTCATCGCCGTCTTCCGACAGGCGCTCGAGATACTCCGCGAGGTTCCCGCAGGCGCGCGCCCGCAGGCGGACCTCGAGCCTTCGCTGCACGCAGGGACGCTTGTAGTGCGACAGATCGAGCCCGAACCGCGCCCAGACAATATTGCGGAGCGCCTCGAAGGCCCGATCGGTCTCGAGGGGAGCAGCTTCCCGGCGGGGGTTATCCCCGGTTGTCATGGGAAAAACATCGGCAACTTGCGGGGTTGGCTTGAGAAGCCCCTCGCCGCGAGGGGCAGTTCAGGGCCCGGGGGGGCCGCGAGGAAGTGGTCGTGGCCCGGGCGGGAGAGATCGAGAGGGTTGCCCGCGGGATCGATGATGGCGAGGGGGGTACCGGGGGCCGTCACCCGCCCGATGAGGCGGACAGGCAGACCGAGAACGTCCGACAACGCCTCCTCCCCGGCGTCTCCGGAGGCTGTGAAGAGCAGTTCGTAGTCCTCCCCGCCCGTCAGGGCCAGCTCGAGCGGATCCCGGCCCGCCGCCGCCGCCCCCTTCCTGAGGGCGGGGGAGAGGGGGACCCGGTCCCCCTCCAGGCGGGCCCCGACCCCCGAGGCCTCGGCCAGGCGGCCCAGATCGGCGGCCAGGCCGTCGGAAACGTCGATGAGCGCCGTGGCGAGCTTCCCTTCCGCCAGTCGGCGACCTGCCAGGATGCGAGGCTCGGGATCGAGGTGGCGGGTCCGGAGGTGCGCGAGGTCGTCGTCCGGGGGTTCACCCCCCTCCATCTGCAGGAGCGCAAGCCCCGCGGCCGACTCGCCGGGCCAGCCTGTCAGATAGATGCCGTCGCCGGGCCGCGCCCCGCTCCGGTAGAGGACCTCGCCGGAGGGACACTCCCCGAGCAGCGCCAGCGAGACCGTGATGGGCCCCCGCGACGCGGACGTGTCGCCGCCGACCAGGGCCGCGCCGGAACTCCGGGCGCGGTCGAGAAGTCCGGCGTAGAAGCCGTCGACCCAGTCCACGGGGGTATCCGGCGGAGCGCAAAGGGTGACGGTGAAGAAGGCCGGCGTGCCGCCCATGGCGGCGATGTCCGAGAGGTTCACGGCGAGCGCCTTGCGGCCGAGGAGACGGGCGGGGCTCGTGCGGCGTTCGAAGTGCACGCCTTCGGTGAGGAGATCGGTGGTCAGCAGAAGTACGCCGCCGGGGACGCCGCTGTCCAGCACGGCGCAGTCGTCGCCGATGCCACGGAGAACGCGCGCGCCCGCAGCGCCCGCGTGCCCGGCAATGCGCGCGATGAGCCCGAACTCGCCCAGATCGGAGAGCTTCATGCGGGAAGCATGACCGGAATCAGCCCGGATTGGCAAGGCGCCGCTTCAGTCCTTGTCGCGGGCCTGGCGTGGCGAGTGCGAGTAGGCGGGGAGCGTGGCGCCGTGCTTGGGGGCGCCGCGCCGCGCCGCGGGACGGCGGGAGAACTTCAGCCGTGAGGCATCCACCAGCGCGTGCTGGAGGATCTCCTCCATCGACTTCGCGAAGACGAAACGGAGTTTCGACTGCACCTCCCGGGGGACCTCCTCGAGATCCTTCCGGTTACGCTCGGGCACGAGCATCGTCTTGATCCCCATCCGCAGCGCCGCCAGAGACTTTTCCTTCAGTCCGCCGATCGGAAGCACGCGGCCTCGAAGCGTGATCTCGCCCGTCATGGCCGTATCCTTCCGCACGGGTACTCCCGTGAGGGCGCTAATCAGCGCCGTGGCAATCGTAATGCCCGCAGAGGGGCCGTCCTTCGGGATGGCGCCAGCCGGCACGTGTACGTGAAACTGCATTTTCTTGAACACGTCCTCGTCGATGCCGAACTCGCGCGTATGGGATCGCGTGAAGCTGAGAGCCGCCTGGGCGGACTCCTTCATGACGTTGCCGAGCTGGCCGGTGAGGATCAGCTCTCCCCGCCCCCGGCTTACGGACACCTCGACGAAGAGCACCTCGCCGCCGGTCTCCGTCCAGGCCAGGCCGGTCGCGATGCCGACCTCGTCGCGCTCCTGCTCCGCCTCGGGAAGGTACCTGGGAACGCCAAGATACTTGTGAATGTTTCCCGCGTTGACGCGCGTAAGACGCATCCGTCCCTCGGCCACCCGGCGCGCCACCTTGCGGCAGATCGAGCCGATCTCCCGCTCGAGATTCCGCACGCCGGCCTCCCGGGTGTAGTGGGTAATGCCCCGCGAGAGAGCGCCCTCCGTGATCTGGATGAAATCCGCGGTGAGCCCGTTCTCGTCCTCCTGACGCGGCAGAAGAAATCCCCGGGCAATCTGGACCTTCTCGGTGTGCGTGTATCCGGCGATGCGGATGATCTCCATGCGATCCCGAAGGGCCGAGGGGATCGTGTCGAGCATGTTCGCGGTGGTGATCCAGAACACCTGCGACAGGTCGAAAGGAACGTTGAGGTAGTGATCGCTGAACGCGTGGTTCTGCTCGGGATCGAGCACCTCGAGGAGCGCGGCGGTGGGATCGCCCCGGAAATCCGTTCCGACCTTGTCGATCTCGTCCAGCATGAAGACGGGGTTGATCGTCCCCGCGGTCTTCATGCCCTGCAGAATTCGTCCCGGCAACGCGCCCACGTAGGTGCGGCGATGACCCCGGATCTCCGCCTCGTCGCGCAGCCCGCCCAGCGAGACCCGGGCGAACTGCCGCCCCATGGCCCGCGCGATGGACTTGCCGAGCGACGTCTTGCCGACACCGGGCGGGCCCACGAAACAGAGAATCGGCCCTTTCATCGACTTCTTCAGCTCCTTGACGCCCAGGAACTCGAGGATCCGCTCCTTCACCTTCGGAAGTCCGGCGTGATCTTCGTCGAGTACGTTCTTTGCCTTCGAGAGATCGATGTTATCCCGCGTCCGCTTGTTCCAGGGAAGCTCAATCATCCAG
>JAUYMQ010000074.1 GCA_030698575.1 Deltaproteobacteria bacterium | reverse complement strand
CCGGAGATCGGGAATGCCGTCGCGGTTCACATCGTAGGAATGCGGGCTGCGCGCCTGCCCCTGCGCAATCTGATCGCTTGCGGGCGCCCGGGCGGGACCGAAGACCACCGTCGCGCGATCGATATCGTCCACGTCCACCGTTTCGGATCCCAGCACCGCGACCGTGATCGGGCGGCTGCCGGTGAGCGTAAAGCGGTTCCGCGGGTCCGGCGGGCGGATGTCGATCGCCACGTCGTTGTGCGTCAGCAGCGAGCCGCCGAGAACGATCAGGTTGCCTGTGTCGGTCGTGCCGGGCGCGATGCCGTTGCCGAGCATTTCGTTCGTGATGATGTCCGTTCGCCCGTCGCCGTCGATGTCGCCGGCGGCAGCGCTGTAGCAGAGCACGTCGCCCGTGTCTCCGGGCATGTTCCCATGCGCGCCGTAGAACTCGGCGATGCGGACCTCGCTCGCCGGCGGGAGCGCGCCCGGGGCCAGATCGATCAGCGCGGGCCACTGCCCCGGCTGACCGTGGAAGACGTGTATCGTACCCGCGTTCGCCCGCCCCAGGGGCGAAGCGTGGGGAGAGCTGAAGGCCAGGTCACCGATGCCATCGCCGTCGAAATCTCCCTGGGTGGCCGTATCGGCTGCGATATCCCCCGATCTCCCGCCGAGAATCGTCGTGAGGGCGAGCCCGGGCGGCGGCGCGTCGAGGTCGAAGACCAGCCCCTTGAGCATCGCAGCGTCATAGAGGACGTGCCCCGTTCCGGAGCTGCCGCGGTTCTGCGCAACGGTGCCGTCGCCCACGATGTCGCCGACGAAGAGATCGGGCGCGCCGTCGGCGTCGTAGTCGAGCCCTCCCAGGATCTCCTCGCCGAAGTTCCGGTTCCGGAAACCACCGTCGATGATCGAGCGGCTGCCGGGCGAGGCCGAGATATCGAAGGTGAAGCCCGCCGGCCACGGATCGCCCTCGAAGTTGTCATCCCAGGCGATGTAAAGCGTTCCGTCGAGCGATCCGCCGGTTGCGTGCGCCTGCCCGAAGGGCGCCCCGAAGGCGGGAATGCCGGCACCCGCGCGGTTGAGGGTCAATGCCACGAGCACCTCGCCGCGCCCGTTGCCGTCGAGATCGGCTATCTGGCAGGTCGCGCCGAAGTGGTGATGGAATGATCCGAGCGGGGGCGTGATCCTCGCCACGTGACCGGCGAGCGGCGTGGCGTCGAAGGCGGGTGCGCCGAAGACGGCCAGGTCGATGGTCTGGTTCAGGGCGAGATGAGGACCACCGCGCACCACCCAGGCCGCCCCCCGGTGGGCTTCGAGCGGCGCGTTCGATTGATCGGCGCCGACCACGATGTCGGCGATGCCGTCGCCGGTCACGTCGCCGATACGCATCCAGATGCCCAGGCGGTGGAACGCCGCATCGCCGACCAGGGTGGTCATGACGATCCCGGGCGGCGGCGCGCAAAGATCCAGCGGAGCGAGCGTCGCCGCCTGCGCGCGCAGCGCCGGCCCGCCGACCAGGATGGTGAGGGCGCCGGCGCCAATTCGGCCGACGGGGCTGAAGTTCTGGCGCGCGACGAGCAGATCGCCCAGGCCGTCGCCCGTGACGTCGTCCATCCAGAGTTCGCTTCCGGCCGTCTCGTTCAAGCCGTCGCCGTAAATCTTCAGAATGTCGGGATGGAAGCCTGCCGAGTCGAGGGTTCCCTGGACCGTGCCGTCGCCGAAGACGAGATAAGCCTCGCCCGCCAGGTTTCGCCCGAGCGGCCGGGCCGTCATGGCCGAGAAGGCCATGTCGCGATGGCCGTCGCCGTCACAGTCGAAGCCCCCCGCCACGGGCACGCCATTCGAGCCCCGCCCGGCGGAGCCATGCACGCGGTGGAGTCCCGCTTCGTCAGTTGTCAGGGTGGCAATATCGACGGCCCTCGCGGGGCCGGCGGCGCGCAAGGGGGAAGCCACGAAGACAGGGCCTACCAGGCCGAGCAGGAGAAGGATCAACACGAGGGCGTGGGGAAAAGGACGCATCCTTATCTTTTATCACAGCCGGGCCGCAAATGGAGAAAGAGGCCGGCTTTCCTCGCCCGGCCCCCCGCCCACCCAATAAGTCAATAAGTCAAGCCTGACCCCGGTTAGGCGACGCCGGCCTTGAGGATGTCGTGGATGTGGATGATGCCGACGGGCTTCTTCGACCGGGCGCCGTTCGGGGGGAAGACCACGAGGCTCGTGATGGCGTGCTCCTCCATGATGGCCAGGGCGTGGGCGGCGAGCGCATCGGAGGTGGTGCGCCTGGGCTTGCGCGTCATGATGTCGCGCACCTTGCGCTCGAAGAGATTGGGATAGCGGCCGATCCCCCGCCGGAGATCGCCGTCGGTGATGATCCCCGCCAGATTCCCGCGCCCGTCGAGAACGCAGGTCACACCAAGCCGCTTGGAGGAGATCTCGAGCACCGCCTCCTTCATGGTCACATCGGGCCCCACGGCGGGCAGCTGCTTGCCCGCGTGCATGAGATCCTCGACACGCAGCAGGAGCTTGCGCCCCAGCGCGCCCGAAGGGTGGAAGAGCGCAAAGTCCTCGTCCTTGAACCCCCGCCGCTCCATGAGCGCCACCGCCAGGGCGTCGCCCATCGCCAGCGTCGCCGTCGTGCTGGCCGTGGGGGCGAGATCGAGCACGCAGGCTTCTTCCTTCACCGACACGTCGAGCACGACCTCGGCCGCCCGGCCCAGCATCGAGCCGTGCCGCCCCGTCATCGCGATGAGCGGCACGCCCATCCGCCGGATGACCGGCAGCATGCGGAGCACTTCCTCGGTATCACCGGATTTCGAAACGGCGATGACGACGTCATTGGCAGTCATGGCGCCGAGATCGCCGTGGACTCCCTCGGCGGGGTGCAGGAAGAAGGCGGGCGTTCCAGTAGAGGCGAAGGTCGAGGCGATTTTCTGGCAGATGAGGCCCGACTTGCCCATGCCCGTGACGATGACCTTGGCTTTGCAGCCGTAGATCATCTCGACCGCCTTGGCAAAGGACGCACCGATACGATCGCGCATGGCGGAGACGGCCTCGGACTCTATCGAGAGCACGCGGCGGGCGGTCTTGATGCTCACGCGCGCCCGGTCGTCCTGCGATGCGCTTTTCTTCCGCTTGGACATCGATTCCTCGGAGGGGCCGGGCTTTG
>JAUYMQ010000070.1 GCA_030698575.1 Deltaproteobacteria bacterium | reverse complement strand
TCGACTACCATGGTGCTTCGGTCGAGACGGCACGCGAGAGGGCGCAAGCGGCGGGCCTTGCGGATCGGGTCAGCTTCGAGCAGGCCTCGGCCAAGGATTTCCCGGGACGCTACGATCTTATCGCATGCTTCGACTGCCTCCACGACATGGGCGATCCGGTCGGCGCGGGCGCGCATGTGCTGAAGCGGCTCGAGGACGACGGCACCTGGCTCATCGTGGAACCCTTTGCCCATGACCGGGTGGAGGACAACCTCAATCCCATCGGACGCGTCTACTACAGCGCGTCTACCCTGATCTGCACGCCCGCCTCGCTCTCCCAGGAGGTCGGCCGGGCGCTCGGAGCGCAGGCGGGCGAGGCTCGGCTGCGCGAGGTGGTGACGGAATCCGGCTTCACGCGCTTCCGCCGCGCCGCCGAGACCCCCTTCAACCTGATCCTGGAGGCGCGTCCGTAGTTCCGAGGCAGGTTCGCCGCGTTGAAAGGCAAGGGCCCCCGGCCTTCCGGCAGGGGGCCCGCGCTTTTCCACGCCTTCGTTTGCTTACTTGGTGTAAGCCTTGAAGGGACCGTCCGCCCAGGTGTAGGCCGAGAGGTCTTTCTGTCCCTTGGCCGACGGGTGGAAGCAGTCGAAGGGAGAGACCTGGTCGGCGGTGAACGTCGTGTCGAACGTCACGGTGGTGTACTGGTAGTAGTGGTGCGTGTCGTTCGCGTTGAATTCGTTCACCAGGTTCTGAAGGATGGTGTTGAACGCAACGTTGCGGCTCCTCGTGTACTGCCGGTCCGCTTCGCTGTTCAGCGGGCTCAGCATCGTGGCGCAGGGGAAGATGTTGAAGAGGCTCGCCGCCCAGATGACCCGGCAATCGATGATGCCGAAGGAGGTCAGCTGGTCACCGAGCTGCCACAGCTTGTAGATATCGACGATGGCCTGCACGTAGACCGTCGCGCCGTTGGGCAGTCCGTTCTTCATGTTGTTGAGCCCGGCCCGCACGTTCGCCTCGAACTGCGCATCGCTCGGAATATCGGCGAAGGAGCCCTGGCAGACGTCGTTGTGGCCCATGAAGTGGGTCACGTAGGTGGCGGCGTTCGAAACCGACTGCGCCGTCTGTCCCGGCAGATCGAAGCTATCGGCCCCGCTGAGCGCCTGCATGAAATTCTTGCGCCCCGACGAGCCGAAGTTGCTGCTGATCCGCTGGTTGTGGCTCTTCACGTTCGTGCGGCCGAAGAGCCACTCCCAGAAGCCATAGTATCCGTTCGCCCAGCTGGCCCAGTGGTTCGGGGTGATAAAGATGAACGGGTTGAACTCCTCGGCGTTGATGGCCTCGGTAATGCTGTCGCCCGTGCTGGAGAGCCGCTTCGGTGAGAGCCGCGGGTCCTTCGCGAACACGCCTCCGGGAACCACAAGGCCGGCAATCCCCAGTGCGATGAGGATGGCAAGCATCGATTTTCGCATGTCGGAACCTCCCCTCTGAACAAAGGTCCGGGTGAACTTTGGTCTGAACCGAAATTTTCTTTGGATGGGCCGGATGGGTACGGCGGCGATGTTAGGGCCTATTCGAGAGTGAGGTCAAGCGGATTCGCCGTCCTCCGCCGCCCTTTATCCCCCGCCCCGTGATGGGGCCGGGAGGGGCCCGGCCAGGGGATCGTCCGGCTCGACGGAGGGGGGCGCCTCGCCCAGCTCCTCGGCGACCATCTGGCGGAGCCGCTCGTAGGGGAAGGTGCTGCTGAAGTACCGGCCGTTCACGTAGACCACGGGCTCGCTCCGGACGCCCGCTTTGACGCCGGCGTCGATGTCCCGCTTGACCGCCTTCAGGTACTTCTCGTCGATCCCGACCTGACGCATCGTGTCGTCATCCACGCCGATCTTGTGAGCGACGCCCAGCATCTTCCTCTCGTCGAGATTTCCCTCGAGGTCGAAGAGCGCGTCGTGAGCCTCCCAGAAAACTTCCTGGTCCTGCGCCGCCACCGCGAACTCGGCCGCTAGCAGCCCTGTCTCGTCGTGGGGGTTCAGGAAATGGCGGTGGACCCAGCGGATCTTGCCGGGGAACTCCTCGACGAGGCGCCGGAGGTAGCCCGCGGATCGCACGGAGAGGGGAGAGCTGAAAGTCGCGAAATGCACCAGCGTGATCGGTGCTTCCGCCGGCCCGCGCACAGGTGCGTCAGCGACATCGAGGCGAGTGCGGATCGCGAGGGGCGGTTCCAGCAGGAATTCGAAACCCGCCCTGGCGCGCAGATCCTCCTGGAGCGCGAGCCGCCGCTCTTCCCGCCGGGTTTCGGAGAGGAAGTATCGAATCCGCGCCCTCGTCTCCTTTCCGCTCCCCGCCTCCTGCGGGTGCCCGGCGAGATAGGCGTCCACGTCGGCCTCGCCGGCGGGCTCGACCTTCTCGTCGATCTCCACGCGCAGGAGATCCTCCAGCGCGATCTTGCGGCGCTCCGCCTCCATGGCCAGCACACGGTTGCTTATCAGCGCTTCCGTTTCTCCCTTGAGAAGCGAGTAGATGTCGACCTCTCGCCTGTAGACCTGATAGGCGACGGCGGGCGCAACCTCGTCGCGGTAGATGATCTGATCTCCGAGCCGGGCGATCGGTTCTCCGCGGTTTTCCGCCACTTCTCCCGTGCCCGAAGGATCGGGAGAGCAGGCCAGCAGAAGAATACAGAGAAGGGCGGGAATGCTACTGGGGCGGCGTGTCGTGAAGATATTCAAAGGTGACATCCTCGTCTTTATCCTTGTTGGAATCGACACCGGCATCCGGCGACTTGCGAATCGGTTGCAGGTCGGGCTCGACAAGCGCGGAGAAGGCGCTCGGCGTCAGTTCCGAGACGTACTCGAAATCGGTGACGGCGGTGTTGAGATCTTCGCGAAGCTGCGCCAGCTCCGCGGCGTTTTCGCGGGTGAGGGAAAGCGCCGCCATCCTCTCGCGCGCTGCGCGCATCCGGAGGACGGCGTCGGCCAGTTTGTCGAACTCCTCCTCCGAGAGTCGGCGATCAGGCAGCTTCTCCGCGAAAGCCTCCTGGAGCGCCTCGCGAACCAGAGCCCGATCCGGGGCCGCCGGTTCATCGGGTGACGTTGCGCCGGCGGGAGGCGGCGCCGGGGGCGGGATAGCAACACGGGGCGCCGGCGGAGGAGCAACGGTCCCGGCAGGCGCGGGGGCAGGTTCGGCGAGGGGCTCCAGCCCGGGCACAGGCGCCGCCGGCAGTGGACGCTTCGCATCCTCCGGCCAGAAACCGATCACGGCGCCGGCGGCCAGCGCGAAGACGGTCGCGGCGATCCAGAATCGCAGGGAGCGCATGGGACGCTTCACCTCGATCGCAGGTCGTGTAGGAGGAGAACGGATTGGCGGCGCGGACTGTCCGCCCCGTGATCCTGGATCAGGTTCGGGTGCCGGTCAAGCGGCGCCGTCCGCGCCGGGCGGGAAGGTCCGGGAAGGCATGGAAACGGAGAAACGGAGGGCCCTCGGCTATCTCTGAGCGGACCGGCCTGTTGCTCACTTCCGCTCGGGCCGCACGGTGAGGATCGGGGTGCGTACGCTGCGGAGCAGCTGGTCGGCTGTGTTTCCAATCAGGACGCGTGAGACGCCGCGGCGCCCGTGGGTGGCGACGATGAGGAGCTGGGCCTTCCAGCCCTTCGCGACCCGCGTGATGGTCTGCGCCGGCGGGCCGGTCACCACGCGACACTCCACCTTGAAGCCCTTGCGGCGCAGCTTTCCGGCGCGCGTTTCGATCTTGTTCTTCGAGAGCTTTTCATCTTCAGCCAGGGTGTCCGTCGCGGCGATCCACCCCCACTCGGCTGCGCCGGCGTAGAGCAGCGGCGCCGGATCGACCACGTGCAGCAGGAGGACCCGCGCCTTCTTCGGATCCACGAAGGCGACGGCAGCGGCGATGGCGGCGTCGCCCCCGTCCCCGAAATCGTCCCCCACGACCACACGGCTCGCCTCTCCCGTTGCGCCGCGCCCCTCGTGCACCGTGAGAACCGGCGCGTCCGTGAGGCGGATGGCTTCAGCCGCCGTGCTCCCGATGATCGCGCCCTTGAGGCCGCCCAGCCCCCGGGTTCCGATCACGATAAGATCGGCCTTGATCTGCACCGCGACGGTCTTGATCTCCTCGGCTGGCCGCCCGATGGCGAACAGCTTGCGGAGAGTGACGCCCGGCTTCTGATAGCGCGTGACCCAGGCGCTGAGCGTCCGTTTCGACTTTGAGGTCCAGGCCCCCTTTTCCCCCTTCGCGTCGGCTTCGATCTCGCGCATGGTCCGGTAAGCCGAGAAGCTTCCGCGCGGGAAGGGGTAGACGTGAAGCAGGCTCACGCGGGCCTTCGAGCGGGAGGCGATGCGAACGGCGGTTCGAACGGCGGCCGCGCTGGTTTTCGAAAAGTCGACTGGAACCAGGATTCGCCGGACACGCTTCATCAGTTGCCTCCCATGTGGATGTTTCCGGTCGGAGAGCGGTTCACGATAGCATCTTCCGCCGCTTTGTATCCACAGGCGTGCGGTGCAAAATATTCATGGGCCTCGCTCGCGCGAACCGCGGCCGGCGTCCTTGCATCGTCCACGCGATGCGGCTGGGGCTTGGGCCGGGTTCGGCTACAATTGCGCGGGGTCCGGGTCCCCCGGGCCCTGGAAAGAAGGAGGCGATCCCCCATGGGGACGTCCATCGAGCGGGAACGGTTCGACGAGGAGGAGTTCAAGCGTTTCTCGGAGCGCTTGTCGGTCTGCCTGGCAACGCTGCGGGAGCTTCTGCGGCGTCCCGGTTTCGGCAAGGGTCCGGCGACGCTCGGCGCGGAGCTCGAGTTCTTCCTGGTCGACGAGACGGGGCGACCGCTTTCCCTCAATCAGGCCGTGCTGGCCGAGATGACCGATCCCCGCTTCACGACCGAGCTGAATCGTTTCAACCTCGAATGCAACCTGACCCCCTCGCCGCTGGCCGGAAGTCCCTTCACGGCCCTGGGGCAGGAGATCCGTTCGGCGCTGGCGGAAGCCCGCCGCGCGGTGGGGCGTCACGGCGGGCGGATCGCCACTATCGGAATCCTGCCCACGCTTCGCCCGGAAGATCTCCAGAGGGGCGCCATGTCCGACGTGCCGCGCTACCGCGCGCTCTCGGCGGGGCTGCAGCGCCTGCGCGGTGGCGCCCCCTTCGAGATGGACATCCACGGCGACGATGTTCTGCAGGTAAGCTGCGACGACGTGACCTTCGAGGGGGCGGGGACGAGCTTCCAGGTTCATCTCCGGGTCGACCCTGCCGAGTTCGCCGGCCTCTACAACGCGGCCCAGGTGGCCACCGCGCCGGTGCTCTCCGTGGCAGGCAACTCGCCGACCTTCCTGGGCCGCCGCCTGTGGCGCGAGACGCGGGTAGCGCTCTTCAAGCAGGCCATCGACGAACGTCCCGAAGCCGGCGGGCGGCGGCAGGGCATCGCGCGGGTATCCTTCGGCAACGGCTGGGTGCGCCGCGATGCGCTGGAGCTCTTTGCGGAGAGCGTCATCCTGCACGAGCCGTTGCTTCCGATCATGAGCGACGAGAATCCGGCGGCCTGTCTCCGGTCTGGCGGAACACCCGGCCTCGCCGAGTTGCGGCTGCACCAGGGAACCGTCTGGCGCTGGAACCGCGCGATCTACGATCCGGTTGACGGCGGACACCTGCGGATCGAGTTACGGGTGCTTCCCTCCGGGCCCACGATCACCGACATGCTGGCGAACGCTGTCTTTCTGATCGGGCTCACGCATGGGCTTGCGCCTCGCATGCCCGAGTGGATCAGCGTGTACCCCTTTGCGATGGCGCATCGGAACTTCTATCGCGCCGCCAAGTCCGGGCTCGACGCCGAGCTTGCCTGGCCACGCGCCACTGGACGCGGCGTCGATCTGCTTACGGCGCGGGAACTCGTCCACCGGCTCCTGCCTCTTGCCCGGGAAGGGCTTCTGGCGGCCGGGATCGCACCCGCAGAGTCGGATCCCTTGCTCGGCATGATTGAGGCGCGCAGCCTGTCGGGGCAGACCGCCGCCGTATGGCAGCGAGCCATGCTGGAAGATCTCGAAGCGTCGATGCCGCGCGAGGAGGCCTTGCGGGCGATGTTCGAGCGTTATCTGGCGCTATCAGACAAAGACGAGCCGGTGCACCGCTGGCCACTGGAGGGACAGGGCAAGCCGTGAGCCGCCTTCGCGCAATCGAGATCGATGATCGGGACCGTATTCCCCACACGCCCGAGGATTTCCTCCGCTGGCTGGGCGGACCCGCGATTCTGCGGGTTCCCGGCCGGGATGGCGCGCGGACCCGGGCCGTCTCCACGCTGCTTCATGGCAACGAGCCGTCGGGGCTTCGTGCCCTGCACAGGATGTTGCGGGAGGGGTTCGTGCCCGCCGTCGATCTGGTGGCCTTCATCGGTTCCGTGGAAGCGGCCCTCTCGCCCCCTGTTTTCTCCCGACGCGCGCTGCCCGATCATCCCGATCTCAACCGCTGCTTCGCGCCCCCCTTTGAGCAGGCGGAACGCGCGCTCGCGGGCCAGGTTCTTGATCAGCTGCGGGGCGCCGCGCCCGAGGCGCTCGTCGACGTGCACAACACCACCGGGCACACGCCTCCCTACGGCGTCGGGACGATCGTTGCCGATCCCCAGCTTCACCTCGTGAGCCTCTTCGCAAGCGCCTACGTTCACAGCGATCTGCGTCTCGGCACGCTCGTTGAGGCGACCGAGCACGAATTTCCAAGTGTCGTGATCGAGTGCGGCATGGCGGGGGAAGCAGCTTCCGACGCGCTTGCGAAGGCGGGGCTGGAGCGCTACCTGGGCGCCGGGGATCTGGAGCCGATACGGGAGGCCGTGTCGGGGATCACGGTGGTTGGAAGGCCGATCCGGGTGAACATCCGGACCGGCGCGCGGATGGCGTTCGGCGACGCCCCGGTGCCGGGCGCGGACATCACGATCCGCAGCGACATCGACGGCGAGAACTTCAAACCCATGCCGCGCGGCGCGGTTGTCGGCTGGCTCTCGGGCGGCGCCTGGCCGCTCTGGGCCGTGGGAGTCGAAGGCCAGGATGTTTCGCGGGATCTGTTCGCTGCCCGCGGGGAAATCCTCGAGACCCGGCGCGACATCATTCCGATCATGATGACCACCGACCCCGAGATCGCGCTCAGCGACTGCCTCTTCTACGTTGTATTTCCCGAGGGAGGCTGAGCGATCTCAATGCTTTCCGGGCGGCGGCGCGGCGCTCTCGGCGATTGCCTGGATGGACCGAAGGTAGGCAATGAGCACGTCGATGCGCCCCCGTGTGATCTCCTCGGCCACGCTGTCCTTGCCCAGCTCTTCCCTGAATCGCTGGCCCCACACCGGCATTTCGCGGGATCCGTGCGATGCGATCACCGTTCTCCCGTCGATGAACATCGCAATCTCAGCCGCCGGAAATTCGCCGTCGCGGCGTGCCGCGATGGTTGTCAGATCCGCGGGGCGAACCTTGAGAGCCTCGGCGACCGGGCCATCGCCGCGCGCATCGGCGCCGTGGCAGGAGCTGCAGTAGGTCATGAACAGCTTCTTACCCATCTTCACCTGGGTGTCCGCGCGCCCCTGGGCGGCCGACGGGCCGGCCTGGGCGGCCACGAGCAGGCAGAAGAGGACGAGGTGGACGGTCAGCGAAAACAGGCGCTTCATTGGAAGCCTCCAAAGAGTATCTCAAGAGTGAAATCGTACAAGCACTGCACGCGCGGCAGGTTGGCATGAATCCAAAACGAGCCACCGCCGTCAAGCCCTATTCACGCCGCATGGCATAGCGAGGAGGGGCGAGGAGGGCCGCTCCTCGCAATGACGTGCGGGCCCGGCCGGCTTGACAGCGCGGGGCAGCGCCCCATCTAATGGGCCCATGAAAATTTCCGAAGACGAGGTTTACGTAGGGAAGGACCTGGGTGGGCAGGAAGTCGCGATTACCGCGGACCTTGCCGACAGATATGGCGCGGCCACGGGCGACCGGCACCCCTTCTACACCGAGGGTCCGCCTGGTGAGGGGCCGATTGCGCCTTCTCTCATCCTCGTGAACGAGGTCTACGCGCACCCCGGCTGGTATCTGGAGAACGTCTTCGGAAATCTTCATGCAAAGCAGGAGTGGGAGATATTCCGGCCCATCGCCCTGGGCGAGACGGCCCGGACGCGCTGTACCGTTGTCGATCGGTATATCAAGCGGGACCGGGACTACATCGTAAACGAGTCGCACGTGATCGACGGCCAGGGCCGGCTCAGCTGCCGGGGCCGCACCCATCAGAGCTTTCTTCTCGACGATGCTCCCGCTGGCCTCGACGTGGAGCGCAAGTCAAAGGAGAAAAAGGAGCGGCCGCCCCATCCGTCCACGATCGCCGGCGAGAGTCTCGAACCGTTCGAGCGGAAAGTGACCCTCGAGATGAGCCGCGCCTTCTCGGGCCCGTCCGAGAACTACCACACCAATGAGGAACTGGCGCAGCAGCTCGGGTTCCCGAAGGTCCTGGTCCAGGGGATGCTCTCCACCTGCCTGGTGGGGGAGCTGATGACCCGCCGCTTCGGCCTTGGCTGGTACCTCGGCGGTCGAATGTCGGTGAACCTGACGGGGATCGTCAGGGCCGACGACACGGTCACGACCCGGGCAACGATCACCGGCGAGACGCCCGAGGGGCTCGGCCGGCGCGTTCACCTCGCCGTCTGGAGCGAGAAGAGCGACGGGACGCTCACACTCGTGGGAAGCGCGAGCGCCCTCGCGGGACGAACCAGCGCCCTCGCGGGACAAAAATGAGCCGGCTGATCGACGAGAACGGCAACGCCCGCTTCGGGGTCTTCTCCGATCCCGTGCATGAGATCAACCACCGCGACTTCAGGCTCACCGATCCCTTCGATCGACCGGTTGGGCGCCTCCGCCGGCACTTCGCGTTCAACCAGTTTCAGTTTCTCGGCGCGCTCTCTGAGGATCTGGTCTTCGGCTGCGCGATCGCCGACGTGAAATACCTCGGCAGCGCCTTCCTCTATTTCTACGAACCGAAGACCCGGCGTTACGCCGGGTTCAGCTTCAAGAGCCCTCTCGCCCTCGGCACGCGGATCGATCAGTTCCCCGAAACCGGCAGCGCCTCATTCAGGTTCGGCGCGAACCGCTTCGAGATGAGCAGCGAGGGCGCTCCTCCCGAACGCCGCCTGACTGTCTCGCTCGGGAACAAGGTCGCGGTCGATGCGTGCTTCAGTGAGGCGCGGCCGCCCATGAGCCCGCTTTTCATCTGCACGCAGGCCGGAGCGACCGGCTGGGTCTATGCACGAAAAACCGCCGGGCTCGGCGTTTCCGGAAGTGTTCAATGGGAGGGGAAGCGCTTTGATCTCGCGCGGATTGGCGCCGCCGGCCATCATGACTGGAGCGCCGGCTACATGCGGCGCGAGACCTTCTGGAATTGGGGCTGCCTGGCGGGCGAAGCCGCGGGAGGGCGGATGCTGGGGATGAACGTTTCCTGCGGCGTGAACGAGACGAGCTTCACCGAAAACTGCTTCTGGGTGGACGGGCGGCTGAACAAGATCGACGCTGTCTCTTTCGAGTACGACCGGCTCGATCTGGAAAAATCCTGGAAGCTTGCTTCCCGCGATGACCGCGTAGAGCTTGAGTTCAGGTCCGAGGGGAAGCACGTGGAACGCATCAACGCCGGCCTTCTCGCTTCGAACTTCACCCAGCTCTTCGGGCGCTACTACGGAAGGCTCCGGAGCGAATCGGACGGCGAAATTCCAGTCGACGGGATTCTGGGCTACGCGGAGAGGCACTACGCGAAATGGTGATGAGACGGACGTCCCCAGGACGGGAGTCCGGGAAAGGAGGAGATAATGGCGAAGCTGGAGCGGATCAATCCCCCGGGCACGGAGGCCATCTACGAGCGTTTCAAGTTTTCCCAGGCGGTCGTCGCCGGAGGCCGGGTGGAGGTGGCCGGGCAGGTCGGAATTGCCGCCGATCTGACCATCCCGGATGATATTTCCGAGCAGGCGCGGAACGCTTTCACGAATCTGAAGCGCGTGCTCGAAGCCGCGGGCTCTTCTCTCGAGAACGTGCTTCACCTCACGCAATACTTCACCGACATCCGCGACACGGCCGCCGTCGACAAGGTTTTCGCGGAGTTTTTCCCCGCGAACTACCCGGCCCGCACGGTGGTCCAGGTCGTCGCCCTCGTCCTCCCGACCCTCAAGCTCGAGATCCAGGCGTCCGCCGCCGTCGTCGATGCCTGATCCCTCCGCCGCCCTCTTGTCATTGCGGGGCCCGAGGTCCCGCGCGCAGCGCGGGCCGAGAAGATTCGACATGCCCAACGAAGCAATCCCCCTCGAAGCCGCCGGGAGATTGCTTCGTCGGGCCTGCGGACCTCCTCGCAATGACAAGCGGGCCGGCTTGACAG
>JAUYMQ010000058.1 GCA_030698575.1 Deltaproteobacteria bacterium | reverse complement strand
CAACAAGAACCCCAACGGCATGGGCTGCAACGTGTTCATCACTACGCCGCAGTTGTTCAATGAACTGGCGGCGCAGGCGGACGCGCGTGGCATCATGGTGCATAACGGCGGTTTGCCGAATCACAGCCTGACCGGCATCCGCTTCCAACTGATCGAACACGACAGCGTGTACTACACGTGGGACGCCAAGTGTCCCAGTGGCACGATGTATTGTCTCGATCTCGACACGTTCCTGATGGAGATGGCTGAGGGCGGGAACTTCGAGTTCAGCGGTTTCCGCGACAAGGAACTGGAGGAAGGCGGCGCGAAGTACGAGCATGGCAGCTACAACGCCATGTTCCGCTTCTCCTGCCGCGCTCCATACCTGAACGGCGTCGTCACCGGACTGACCACCACGTAATTGCCAGCCCTGCAAGCCCCCCGCCCGACACCCGCGAACGGGTGAAAGGTCGGGCGGGGGCTTAGCGCACTTGCACCCCCGCGAAGCGGGGAAAGGAAGAATTGAAATGGCTACGAACAACTACCCTGTCAAACAACAATTCAAGCGCTACCCCACGAACCGGCGCGACTTCCAGACGGCCCATACGTCCAGCAAGACGTTGGGGGTCGGCGAAACCGGATCGGTTCACACCAACCTCGGCGCGAGCGGGACCGTCACCCTGACGCTTCCGCAGAACGCCGACAAGGGCGTGCAGTTCACGTTCGTTGTGCAGGCCGCACAGACGTTGAACATCGATCCCGGTGCGGCCGGGGCGATCTACATCGGCAACGCCAAACAGGCCGACGACACGGACATCAGTTCCAACGAAATCGGCGAGTGCATCACGCTTGAATGCGACGGAAACCACGACTGGATTCCAATCGCGCAGAGCGGCGATTGGGGTTATGCCCAACCGACTGTGGTATCCAGCGTGGACCTGAACGGCGCGGCGGACGCCCTGATTCTCGATGCCGATGGCGACACGACGATCAGCGCTTCAACCGACGATCAGATCGACATTGAGATCAGCGGCGCAGACGACTTCCAATTCACCGCCAACCTGTTCACGATCCTGTCGGGTTCCGACGTGCTCGTACAGGATGCGGGTGACATTCAATTCGGCACCGGAGCCGACGCCCTGATCCGATGGTCCACCGGCGACGCCGACAACCACACGATGGTTGTCGCCCTTGGCGACAGCAATCAGTCGTTGCACGTTACTGACAACGGCGCGGTGGCGACGGACTGGAACGTCGGGGCCGACACACATCCGACGGTCTACATCCACAGCAACACGACCCCGGCTACCGATTACATGACCATCGGCGCGCATGACGGTACGACCGGGCACATCAATATCGCCGGTGGGACGACGATCAGCTTCGACGTTGCAGGCACTCCGGAGGCGACGGTTACGGCGGACGGTATCACCTTGCCGACGGGCAACAGCCTCGCCGGTGAGATCATCAGTTTCAACGGTGTGACCGGCGCGAACGAAATCCGGCTCGTCACCAACCTCGCCGACGCTTTGAGCATCGAGGACACGGCCGGCGACCTGATTGTGTTCGACACCACGACCGGAACGCAGGTCATCACTTTGACGCCCGATGTGACCTTGACAGGCGTGCTAACCGCAAATGCAGCGGTCCAGGTCACAGCGGGGGCGGCCACCCCGGCCGTGGCGCTGCGCTTCGGCGCGACGGTGACCGAGGGCCTTGAGATCAAGGTCTACGACGAGACGATCGAGTTGACCAACGCCGTCTTCACGGACACCACGTTGGCCATCCCGGCCGGTGCGGTCATCCTGTCGGTGCAGGCGAACCTTGAGGCCGTCATCACCGGCGACACCACTGGCGACAACCTGCTTGCCGCGATCGGCATCGGTATCAACGGCGGCGACGAGGACAAGTACGGCAACACGACCGATCTGACCCAGAACCAGAAGGTCGATACGATCCCGGATTGGGCCGTCAACGGCGGCGAAACCATCTCGATCTTCGGGTTGCAGGCCGATGGCAACACTGCCGCGACGGAGAAGTTCACCGGCGGTGCGGGACAGAATGTTCGCGTGCGTGTTGTTTACGCCGTGACCAACAGCCTCGACAACGCGGCGTAACCGCTTGTTCGGAACACAGATAGCACCCAACTGAAAAGGAAAAGCATTATGTCTCATACGCGAACCGCTCAAATGTCCGAACGCCTGCGGGTGTTGCAGGACTCGCTCGACCGCATCGTGCTGGTCGAAAACTTCAAGCGCGCCCCCGCGCTCAATGCCGTCATCATCATAGACCCCGACGCCGACGATGCGACCGCGCTGGCTGCGTATGTCGCGGCCAACAAGGACTTCGAGGTGCTTGGCACCAACGCATCCAGCGATGACGTGACGCTCGCTGTCGGCGGTGGCATCAAGTGCGAAACCGACGGCGCGAGCGCCGATCAGGTCATCATCCTGCCGCACCTGGACAGCAATCAGACCTCGTGGTCCACGACCACGTGGGGCACGGATCAGGAAGCCGCGTGGGCTTGCTGCACGACCACCGGCTCGTCCGTCGCCGACACCACGATTTGGGCCGGTCTGAAGCTGACCAACACCAGCGTTGTGGCCACAGACGCCAATCAGGCGTTCATCCGCTACGCTGACGGTACCAACGATGACAAGTTCCAGGGCGTCTACTCGGTTGCCGGTACGGACTACACGATCGACCTCGGCGTGACGGTTGCGGCTGATGCAACCTACGTGCTGGAAGTCCACATTGACTCCGACCGCAAGCCTCATTTCTTCGTCAACGGCGAGGAAAAGGGCGTCGGCGTCGCTCTGACCACGGCCATCGACCTGATCCCCTACTGGGGCGTTCAAGCCGACACGGCTGCCGCCAAGCACGCCTACTTGCGCAAGGAAGTCGGCAGTCGCAAGATCGCGGCCGAGTAACTTTGGCCTCTTGTTGCGGGTGGGGGCTGCGAGCGAATGGATGTGCTCGCGGTCCCCGCCCGTAATGGCCATGTTTTGGAGAACCGACATGCTCGTATCCGAGATGCGATCCACCATGACAAGTTCGATGGTGACGGGTACGGGAACCTACGGCAATGAACTGCTGGACCGTGCGTTCCGTTTTGCCGGTCACGAGTTTGTCCGGCGCACCGGATGCACGCAGACCAATGACACCGTGGTGACGGTTTCCGGCACGGACACAATCGACTGCTCCAGCCTTGACAACTTCAAGCCGTTTCGATTGAAGCGGGCTGCGATTGATGATCGGGCGCTGAAGATTGTCAACTACAACACCATCGAGTAGTGGAACGATTCGGGGAACACAGAAAGCGGCGAACCGGAATACATCGCGTTTCTGTCGGATGAGGAAGGCTTGTTGTACCCAAACCCCGATGCCATCTACACGATCAAACTTTGGTACTACGAGCCGCTGGTCATCCGTAATGCGACCACCGACGCGCTGGTGACATGGGCACCGGGTTCTTCCGATGC